>JAKBCO010000205.1 GCA_021807785.1 Pseudomonadota bacterium | reverse complement strand
TCCTCCGACAACCGCACATGCTCGTCCATCGACCCGCCGATATCCAGGAACAGCAGGATCTTCACCGCATTGTGCCGTTCCGGCACCATCTTCAGATCCAGCGACCCGGCATTGTTCGCCGTCGCCCGGATCGTATCCGCCAGATCGAGCTCGACCGGCGCACCCTGCCGCGCGAACCGCCGCAGCCGCCGCAGCGCCAGGCGGAAATTGCGCGTGCCCAGCTCCGCGTCCCCGTCCAGATCGCGGAACTCCCGCTTGTCCCACACTTTCACCGCGCGCTTGTGGCGCGACTTGTCCTGGCCGATCCGCACTCCCTCGGGATTATACCCATACGCCCCGAACGGAGACGTCCCCGCCGTGCCGATCCATTTCGATCCGCCCTGATGCCGCCCCTTCTGCTCGGCCAGCAATTCCGCCAGCCGCTGCATCAGCGCCTCCAGCCCGCCCAGCGCCTGGATCTTCGCCATCTCCTCCGGCGTCAGCAGCTTCTCCGCCAGCTTGCGCAGCCATTCCTCGGGCAGCGCCCGCGCCTCCAGCCCCTCGGCCGCTTCCAGCCCCTTGAACGCCTCGGCGAACACGCGGTCGAACCGATCCAGATGCCGCTCGTCCTTCACCAGGACCGAGCGGGCCAGGTAGTAGAAATCCTCGATGCTGTACTCCGCCACGCCGGCGCGCATCGCCCCCATCAACGCCAGATATTCGGTCACCGAAACCGGCAGCCCCGCCGCGCGCAGCCCCAGCAGGAAGGGGGCGAACATCAGCGCTCCCCGCGCCGGGCCAGGAAAGCGATGCGCTCGAACAGATGCACGTCCTGCTCGTTCTTCAGCAGCGCCCCGTGCAGCGGCGGGATCACCACATGCGTCTCGCGCGAGCGCAGCACCTCGGCCGGCAGCTCGTCCACCATCAGCAGCTTGAGCCAGTCCAGCAGTTCCGAGGTGGCGGGTTTCTTCTTCAGCCCCGGCACCTCGCGGATCTGGAAGAACACGTTCAGCGCCTCACGCGCCAGATCGGACCGCAGATCGGGGTAATGCGCGGCGACAATGCGTTCCATCGTCGGCCGGTCGGGGAAGCGGATGTAGTGAAAGAAGCAGCGGCGCAGGAACGCGTCCGGCAGCTCCTTCTCGTTGTTCGACGTGATGATCACCACCGGTCGGTGCTTGGCCACCACGTTCTGCCGTGTCTCATAGACGAAGAACCGCATCCGATCGAGTTCCAGCAGAAGGTCGTTCGGGAACTCGATATCCGCCTTGTCCACCTCGTCGATCAGCACCACCACCGGCTTATCGGCAGCGAACGCATCCCATAGCTTGCCGCGGACAATATAATTGCCGATGTCATGCACCCGCGGATCGCCGAGTTGGCCGTCCCGCAGGCGCGAGACCGCATCGTATTCGTAGAGCCCCTGCTGCGCCTTGGTGGTGGATTTGATGTGCCATTCGATCAGCTCCATCCCCAGCGCGGCGGCGACCTCGTGCGCCAGCATGGTCTTGCCGGTGCCGGGCTCGCCCTTCACCAGCAGCGGACGTTGCAAGGTCACGGCGGCGTTGACCGCCACCTCCAGGTCGCGGGAGGCGATATAGGTCTCGGTGGAGGCGAAAGCGGCCACGGGGCGGATCTCCGGCAAGGGTCGGTTCATTCTCCGCGCGCCTGGGCCAGGCACGCAAGCGCCCGGCCGATGTCGCGGTAGCGGAGCGTGAGCGGGGTGATGCCGAAGCGCAGGATGTCGGGCGGGCGGAAATCGCCGACCACCCCGAGGGCGGCAAGCCGGCCCATGATGGCAGCGGCCTCCGGGTGGGTCAGGCAGACCTGGCTGCCACGGGCATCCGGGTCGGCCGGGGTCAGGCAGCCGAACCCGCCCAACGCCGCCGCGCCCTCCATGAAGATCGTGCTCATCCGGAGCGATTTCTCGCGCAGCGCAGCCATGTCCGCGGCCAGCGCGAGGCCCACCCCCACCTCCAGGGCCGCCAGCCCCAGGATCGGCGGGGTGCCGACGCCGAAGCGGGCGATGCCTTGCGCCGGGGCATATCCGGACGCGAAGGCGAACGGCGCCGCGTGCCCCATCCAGCCCGCCAGCGCCGGAACGACGCCCTGATGCCGCGGGGCGACATAAAGATATCCCGGCGCGCCCGGCCCGCCGTTGAGGAACTTGTAACCGCACCCCACCGCGAAATCCGCCCCCGCGGCGGCCAGCGCCAGCGGCACCGCCCCGGTGGAATGCGACAGGTCCCACACCGCAAGCGCCCCCACTGCATGGGCTTCGGCGGTCAGCGCCACCATCGGACGCATCCGCCCGGTGCGGAAATCGACATGACCCGCCAGCACCACCGCGGTTTCGGGTCCAGGGGCGCCGGCGCGCAGCCGATGCCCCCGGCCCAGCAATCCGGCGATCCCACCGGCGATGTAGTGATCGGTCGGAAAGTCATCTGCCACCACCGCGATCTCCGTCCGCCCCGGGCGCAGCGCCAGCGCCGCCGCCAGCGCCTTGAAGAGGTTGATCGAAGTACTGTCACCGGCGATCACGCTGCCCGTCTCCGCCCCGATCAACCGCCCGATCGCCTCCCCCACCCTGAGCGGCGCGGCCATCCAGCCGTTCCCCTCCCACGAGGCGATCAGGTCGCGCCCCCAGGCGCCGGCCAGCAGCGCATCCACGGCGGGGCGGGTCGCGCGCGGCAGCGGGCCCAGCGAATTTCCATCCAGATAGACCACGCCAGAAGGCAGATCGAACCGCTCCGGGAAGGCGGCCAGCGGATCATCGCGGTCCAGCGCGTCGAGGTCGGTCATAGTGGCTCCTCCGACGCCAGTGTTCCTGTGGGGGTCGAGGGGTGCAAGCCGGGCGACACTTGCGTGACGCAAGCATGGTGACTATGTGGCTTGCGTGATGCAATGCGCTCCGAGGTCCCCGCCATGAGCACCCGCTCCCTGGATGGCTCCACGCCGGTTCGCCTCCGTCCGGTCACCCGCCGACACCTGGCGCTGTTCGCCGGCGCCGTGCTGCTGGCGCTGGCCGCCGCCGGTGTCGGCTGGCGCTGGTGGACGCGCTGGCGGTTCTTCGAAACCACCGATGACGCCTATGTCGGCGGAAACGTGACCGCGATCGCCCCGCATGTCGCCGGCTTCGTCGCCGCGATCGCGGTGCGGGACAACCAGTATGTGCGCGCGGGCCAGCTGCTGGTCCGGCTGGAAGGGCGCGACGCACGCGCCGCGCTGGCTGGCGCCGAGTCCGCCACCGCCGCCGCCCAAGCCCATGCCGAGGCCGCGGCCGCCGCGCTGCCGCTGCAACTGGCCCGGTTCGCCGCCGATCGCGCGGCCGTGCTGGGCGCCCGGGCCCGGCTGCGCTTCGCCCGCCAGGAGGCGGCCCGCTACCGCCGCCTGGAACACAGCAGCGCCGGCACCCGCCAGCAGGCGGAGCGAAGCGCCGCCGCCCTGGCCGAGGCCGAAGCCGCCGCCCGCCGCGCCGAAGCCACGCGCGATGCCGCCGCCGCTCGGCTCGCGGTTCTGCGCGCGGGCCTGCTCGCCGCCCGCGCCGCCCTGGCGGAGGCGCAAGCCGCCCGCGCCACCGCCCGGCTCGATCTCGGCTACACCGTGATCCGCGCCCCGATTGCTGGCTATGTCGGCGATCGCGCGGCGCAGCGCGGCGCCTATGTCGCCCGCGGCCAGGTGCTGATGTCGCTGGTACCCGCGCGCGGCCTCTGGATCGACGCCAATTTCAAGGAGGACGCGCTGGCCCGACTGCGCCCCGGCCAGCCCGTGACCTTCACCGCCGATGCCCTGCCCGGCCGCACCCTGCACGGGCGCGTGGGCAGCCTGGCGCCGGCCACCGGGGCGGTGTTCAGCGTCATCCCGCCACAGAACGCCACCGGCAATTTCACCCGCATCGTCCAGCGCGTGCCGGTGCGGATCCTGCTGGATCGCACCGCTTCGCACCTCGGCGCGCTGCGGCCGGGGCTTTCCGCCACGGTTTCCGTAGATACAAGACCGGAGGCCCGCTGATGCGCGCGATCCTGCCCTTCGCGGTGATGTGCGTCGGCATGTTCCTCGCGTTGCTGGACATCCAGATCGTCGCCTCCTCGTTGCAGGCAATCGGCGGCGGTTTGTCGGCGGCGCAGGACCAGATCGGCTGGGTGCAGACCGCCTATCTGATCGCCGAGATCGTCGTGATCCCGCTATCCGGCTGGCTGACGCGGGTGTTCTCCACCCGCTACCTGTTCGCGGGCTCCGCGCTCGGCTTCACCGCCGCCAGCCTGCTCTGCGGGATGGCCTGGAACATCGACAGCATGATCGTCTTTCGTGCCCTCCAGGGGTTTCTCGGCGCGTCGATGATCCCGACCGTGTTCACCTCCTCGTTCCACTATTTCCAGGGTCCACGCCGGGTTTATGCCGCCGCGGTGGTCGGCACCATCGCTTCGGTGGCGCCGGTGCTGGGTCCGGTGATCGGCGGCGCGATCACCGACGCGGTGAACTGGCACTGGCTGTTCTTCGTCAATCTGCTGCCCGGCCTCGCGGTGGCCGGGCTGGTGCTGTGGCTGGTCGATATCGACCAGCCCGAGGTCGGGCTGCTGCGCGAGGCGGATTATCCCGGCATCGCCCTGCTCGCGGTCACGCTGGGATCGGCGGAGTATGTGCTGGAGGAAGGCGCGCGCTGGAATTGGCTGTCCGATCCCACCATCCGCCAACTGACCTGGCTCGGCGGCGTGGCGGGGGTGTCATTCGTGGTTCGCAGCCTGACCGCGCGCGCGCCGGTGGTGGATTTGCGGGCGCTGAGCAACCGCAATTTCCTGATCGGCTGCATCCTGTCCTTCACCACCGGAATCGGGATCTTCTCAACCATCTACCTGACGCCGCTGTTCCTGGCCTATGTGCGCGGGTTCTCGGCTTGGCAGATCGGGCTGGCGGTGTTCTCCACCGGAGTGGCCTCGGTGATCGGCGTACCGGTCTATGTTGCGCTGGGGCGGCGGGTCGATCTGCGCTGGCTGATGGGCTTCGGGATGGCGATGTTCGGGCTGGCGATGTGGCAATTCTCCTATATCACCCATGACTGGGGGGCACGGCAGCTGCTGGTGCCGCAGCTGATCCGCGGCTTTCCGCAGGTCTTCGCGGTGGCGCCCAGCGTCACCCTGGGGCTGGGCAGCCTGCCGCCGGCGCGGCTGAAATACGCTTCCGGCCTGTTCAACATGATGCGGAATCTGGGCGGGGCGGTCGGCATCGCCCTGTCCGGGGCGCTGCTGAACGATCGCACCGCGCTGCATTTTACCGCCATCGCCAGCGCGCTCACGCCGGCCAACGCGCCGATGCTGCGGCTGATGGCGGGGATGACGGCGCGCTTCGTCCCGCTGCTCGGCTCGGTCCCGGCGGCACGGGCGGCGGCGCTGGAACAGCTGCGCGCGCTGGTCTGGCGGGAGGCCGCCACCGCGGCCTATGCGGATACGTTCCGGTTCCTCAGCGTGGCGTTCGTGCTGGCGGTGCTGCTGGTGCCGCTGCTGCGGCCGGTGGCGGCCGGGCCGGCCGCGGGGCAGAGCGGCCATTGAGCTGCTCCGGGCAGGGCTGCCCCGAACATCGGCCTCCTTGCGGACATCCGATCGTTCACCGCTACCCGATCGAATCCGACCGGCTTCCGCGTTTCGGCGCCGACAGGCGAAGCGCCGCGTAGATCGGCCAGGCGGGCAACAGCAATCCGGCTCCATCGATGTAGCGTTGCGCCGGAAATGCGACCAGGCAGGCCAAAGCGCCGGAACCGACCAAATAGGCCGCGGTCAGCGCGAGCAGAAGGCGGCCATCCCCCAAGGGAATCGGGTGAACGAGCCTACGGGGCGATGAGCTTGGCGAGGACGTCATCATCCCATCCGGCGGCCATGCGCTTTTGCCGCAGGGAGGTCTTCCCTG
>JAKBCO010000204.1 GCA_021807785.1 Pseudomonadota bacterium | reverse complement strand
CGCGGCCCCGCGCGGGCCGACCACGATCTGCCAGGGATGGCCCATCAGATCGGCATCGGCGAATTTCACCCCGGCGCGCTCGGCGCGGTCGTCATAGAGCGCGGCAGGGCCGAGCCTTGCGTAGAGCGCCTCGCAGAGGGAATCGCAGACCGGATCACCCTGCTTGAGATTGAGGATGGCGGCGCGGAAAGGGGCGATGGCGTCCGGCCAGATGATGCCGGCGTCATCGTGCGAGGCCTCGATCACCCCGCCCACGAGGCGGGAGACGCCGATGCCATAGCTGCCCATCTCGGGATGGACGGGCTTGCCGTCGGCGCCGGCGACCGCGAAGCCCATCGCGGCCGAATATTTGGTGCCGAAATAGAAGATGTGGCCCACCTCGATGCCGCGCCCCTCGCGGCGGCGGGCGGCGGGGACCGATTCCCAGGCGGCCGCGTCGTGCTTCTCGTCGGTCGCGGCGTAGTGGGTGGTCATGGAGGTATAGAAACGTTCGAGGTCGGACGCGTTGGCGTGGTCGAAGCCGCCGGCGCCCTGGGCGAGGTAGTCGATCTCCTCGAAGGCGGCGTCGAAATAGACCTGGCTCTCGCCGGTGGGGGCGAGGATGATGAACTCGTGGCTCATGTCGCCGCCGATCGGCCCGGAATCGGCGGCCATTGGGATCGCTTTCAGGCCCAGGCGCTGGAAGGTGCGCATGTAGGCCAGCATCATCCGCCGGTAGCTGACGACGGCGCCGGCGTAGTCGAGATCGAAGCTGTAGGCATCTTTCATCAGGAACTCGCGTCCGCGCATCACCCCGAAGCGCGGGCGCACCTCGTCACGAAATTTCCATTGAATATGGTAGAGGATCTGCGGCAGCTCGCGATAGCTGCGCACCGACCCGCGCAGCAGGTCGGTGATCATCTCCTCGTTGGTGGGGCCGTAGAGCAGCTCGCGGTCGTGACGGTCGCGGATGCGCAGCATTTCCTTGCCGTAATCGTCGTAGCGGCCGGATTCGCGCCACAGCTCGGCCGGCTGGATGGTCGGCATCAGGCATTCCTGCGCCCCCGCGGCGTCCTGCTCCTCGCGCACGATGCGCTCGATGTTGCGCAGCACGCGGTGGCCGATCGGCAGCCAGGCGTAGATGCCGGCCGAGGTCTGGCGCACCAGACCGGCACGCAGCATCAGCCGGTGTGAGGCGATCTGCGCCTCGGCGGGGGTTTCCTTGAGGGTGGGAATCAGGCTGTGCGACAGGCGCATGGGCAGGCGTTCCGGCGAGATGGCGGGCGGACCCTACGCAGATGCGGGCGGTTTGTCACACGTGGCGGCGGAGCAAGGGGATGACGTTCGATTTGTGCGCCGCACAACAAAGTCTCGCAAGAAAATCATCAATGCGGCGGGATTGGGGCGAGATTCCGCGTGACAGATACCGCCGGGTACGATAGCAAAAGAAAGGGCCCGGACGGGTGATCCCGCCGGGCCCAAGTTTAGGGAGGAAACGCCAGTCACACGGCAGGATGAGGAGCCTCTCCTCTTCCTGACGGTAACGATGACACCGTTTCTCCGGCATGTCCAAGACAAATTGCGCGGTGCAGCATAAAATTTTGCCTGTGGAGACGGCATTTGCCGTAATCCGAGGCTGACTGAGGAACGGGTGCCGAAAATGTCGGCACCCGTTCCTTTGTCGTGGCCGGCCTTGCGCCGGCCATCTCCCCGGGATGGTGCAGCGGTCGCACCGTGTCGCCGGGACGGGGGCCGCCGGGACGGGGGAAGACGGCCGGGTCGAGCCCGGCCATGATGGGAGGGCGGGGAACCGGGCGTCCCGATCACACCGGGATCAGATGCAGCTCCACCAGTGGGCGCTTGCCGAAGCGCCGGCCCATGGCGCGGCGCAGCGCCGACCGCGCCGCTTCCTCCCGCTGCGCCGGATCGCGCCGCACCGCGGCCGGCAGCTCCGCCAGCCCGGCGGCGAAATCCGCCGCCACCCGCGCCGCCTCCGGGTCCTCGGGATCGAACAGCCCGGGGGCGGAGATCCGCGGCTGCCCGCGCAACCGCCCCTCGCCGTCGATCGCGGCGGTGCCGATCACCACGCCGTTGAAGAGCATCCGCCGGCGCGCGGCCATCACGCCGCCCTCGAAGGGGACCAGCCTGGTGCCGTCCAGCACCAGCCGGCCCACCGGCGCGCTGTCGATCACCTCCGGCCGGCCGGGGGTCAGCGCGAGCAGATCGCCGTCCTCGATCAGCACCGGCTCGGCGCCGGCGGCGCGCGCGAGCTCGGCATGGGCGGCCAGGTGCCGCCACTCCCCATGCACCGGCACCGCGTATTTCGGCCGCACCAGCCGATACATCCGCCGCAGCTCGTCGCGCGCCGGATGGCCGGAGACATGCACGAGGTGATCGGCATCCGTCATCACTGTCGCGCCGCGCCGGACCAACAGGTCCTGCATGGTGCCGATCGGACGTTCGTTGCCGGGAATGACGCGCGAAGAGAAGATCACCGTATCGCCCTCCCCCAGCGCGACCCGCGGATGGGTGTCCATCGCCACCCGCGCCAGCGCCGAGCGCGGCTCGCCCTGGCTGCCGGTGATCAGGATCAGCAACTCCTCGTCGGCGACGTCGTCGATGTCGTCCTCGGTCAGGAACGGGGGCAGCTCGGCGAGATAGCCGCAGGCCCGGGCGGCGGCATCGAGGTTGCGCAGCGATCGCCCGACCAGCGCCACCTGGCGCCCGGCGGCTCGCGCGGCCAGCGCCACCGATTCCACCCGGGCGACGTTGCTGGCGAAGCAGGTCACCGCGATGCGCCCGCGGAGGTGGCCGATCAGCGCGGCGAGGCTGCGGCGCACGTCGCCCTCGCTGCCCGAATGGCCTTCCACCATGGCGTTGGTGGAATCGCAGATCATGGCCAGCACGCCGCGCTGGCCGAGCGCCTCCAGCGCCGCCTCGTCGGACGGCGGGCCGAGCTGCGGGGCGGGATCGAGCTTCCAGTCTCCGGTGTGCAGCACGGTCCCGGCCGGGGTGGTGATGGCGAGCGCCTGGGATTCCGGGATGGAATGGGCCATGCGGATGAAGTGCAGCGCGAAGGGGCCGAGCTGGAATGCGCCGCCGGGGGGGATGACGGTCAGCTTCACCTGGCCCAGCAGCTGCGCCTCGGCCAGCTTGCGGCGCAGCACCGCGGCGGCGAAGGGGGTGGCGAAGACCGGGCAGCGCAGCTGCGGCCAAAGCCAGGCGACGGCGCCGATATGGTCCTCGTGCGCATGGGTGATGACGAGGCCGAGCAGCCGGTCGCGCCGTTCGGCGATGAAGCCCGGATCGGGCATCATCACCTCGACCTCCGGGTGTTCGGCGCCGCCGAAGCCGATGCCGCAATCGACCGCGAGCCACCGCCCGTCATAGCGGTAGAGGTTCAGGTTCATGCCGATCTCGCCCGTCCCGCCGAGTGGCAGGAAGGCGAAATCCTCGGTGGTGTCATTCATTCGATGTCGATGATCCTCGCGCGTTCTTTGGAGAGAGTGGGGTGTGGATTGCGGCTGGCCAGGATGCGCAGCCCGTCGAGGGTGAGATCCGGCTCGATATGGGAAATCTGCAGCGTGCCTTCGGCGAACAGGGGCGCGAGGCCACCGGTGGCGATGACCGTCATCGGCGCGCCGAACTCGGCGCGGATGCGCGCGATCAGCCCTTCGATCAGGCCGACATAGCCCCAGTAGATGCCCGACTGCATGGCCGGCACGGTGGCGCGTCCGATCACCGCCTGCGGGCGGCCGATGCCGATGCGCGGCAGGCGGGCGGCGGCGTGGTGCAGCGCCTCGATCGAGAGGTTGATGCCGGGGGCGATCACGCCGCCCAGATAGGCGCCGTCGGCGGCGACCACGTCGAAGGTGGTGGCGGTGCCGAAATCCACCACGATCAGCGGGCCGCCGAAGCGGGCGTGCCCGGCGAGCGCGTTGAGCAGGCGGTCGGCGCCGACCTCGTCGGGGTTATCGACCTTGATCGCGAAGCCCCAGTCCAGGCTGGCGCGCGCGATCAGCGGTTCGATGGAGAACCAGTCGCGGCAGAGGCGGCGGAGGTGATAGAGCGCGGCGGGGACCACGGTGCCGATGACGGCGAGGTCAAGCTCCGCCTGGGGGATGCCGGCGCGGTCGAGCAGGGCGAGCAGCCAGGCGGCGTATTCGTCCGACGTGCGTTGGGCATCGGTGCGGATGCGCCAGGTGCCGCGCCAGGCATCGCCCTCGCGGACGGCGAAGACGATATTGGTGTTGCCGGCGTCGATGACCAGGAGCATCCGGACCGTATAGCAGAAACCGCCCGGGCCAGGGCGAGGGGTTATTCCAGCGACTTCGGCGCTGAGAGATTCGCGGCCGGACCGGATCCGTCAACCGACGGGATCGCCCGATGCGGCAGGACTCCAACGATCAGAACAGCGCCGCCGCCGCCGAGCCCGCCGCGGCCACCAGCGGCCCGGGGAACAGGAAGAAGAACAGGGTGAAAATCCCCGCCACCGCGGCGACGAACCCCACCAGGTTGGACCGCCGGTCGAACGCCTCCACCGGGGCGTCGAAATACATCACCTTCACGATGCGCAGGTAATAGTACGACCCGACCACCGAGGTCAGCACGCCGATGATGGCGAGCGTCCACAACCCCGACTGCACCGCCGCCAGGAACACGTAGAGCTTGCCGAAGAACCCGGCCAGCGGCGGGATCCCGGCCATCGAGAACATGAAGATCGCGAAGGCCAGCGCCAGCCCCGGGTCGGTCTTGGCCAGTCCCGACAGATCCGCGATCCGCTCCACCGCGCGCCCCTGGCGGCGCATGGCGATGATACAGGCCCAGGTGCCGGCGCTCATGAAGACATAGACCAGCAGATAGACCAGCACGCCGCGCATCCCGAGCTCGGTGCCCACCGCGAGGCCGATCAGCGCGTAGCCCATGTGGCCGATCGAGGAATAGGCCATCAGCCGCTTGATGTTGGTCTGCCCGATCGCGGCGAGCGCCCCCAGCACCATGGAAACGACCGAGATGATCTGGATGATGAGCTGCCAGGAGGACAGCAGATGCCCGAACGGGCCGGACATCACCCGGAGCAGCAGCGCCATCGCCGCCACCTTGGGCGCGGTGGCGAAGAAGGCGGTCACCGAGGACGGGCTGCCTTCATAGACATCGGGCGTCCACATATGGAACGGCGCCGCCGAGATCTTGAATGCCAGCCCGACGATCACGAACACGATGCCGACCACCAGCCCCGGCGAGACGGTCCCGCTCAGCAGATGGCCGAGGGCGGCGAAATCCATGGTGCCGGAAAACCCGTAGACCAGCGAGATCCCATAGAGCAGCAGCCCCGAGGCGAGCGCGCCGAGCACGAAATACTTGAGACCCGCCTCGGAGGACCGCACATCGTCGCGGGCGAAGGCGGCGAGCACGTAGAGCGCCAGCGATTGTAGTTCGAGCGCCACATAGAGCGTCATCAGGTTGCCGGCCGAGACCATGCCCATCATGCCGACGGTGGCGAACAGCATCAGCACCGGGAACTCGAACCGCGCGAGACCCTGGCGGGGGTTGTAGTCCAGCGCCAGCATCAGCGAGAAGGCGGCGCCGATCAGGATCAGGATCTTGGCCAGCCGCGCGAACGGATCGACCAGGAACTGGCCGTAGAACCCGACCCCGTCGGGGCGGGTCAGCACCAGCAACCCGGTCACCAGGAACGCACCCAGGGTCAGCATGGCCGCGAGCGGCGTGCCGTCCGGCTTGCGCAGCACGCCGATCACCAGGATCGCGAGACCCGCCAGCGACAGCACCAGTTCGGGAAGGACGACGGTCCAGTTCATCGTGCGGCCTCCGCGAGCCGGATGGTGGGGTGCGGCGGCCGGGCCATCGCCTGTTCATGCCGGGCCACCATCTGGGTGACCGTGGCATCCCAGAACCGGGTGAAGCTGGAGGGGT
>JAKBCO010000013.1 GCA_021807785.1 Pseudomonadota bacterium | reverse complement strand
GGTGTGGAAGCGCGACCACGGCAGCTGGCCGAGGCGTGTGGAAGCAGGCGCGGACACGGCGAGCTCCGGGGTTTCAGGCGGGCAGGCGGGCGATCAACAGGTTATGGGCGGAGACCCCCACCGGCTCCTCCAGGCCCGACGGGATTCCGCCTCCGCGCCGGAATCATCGCGCGGAAGGGAAATGGATAACGGCGGGCCGCGAGGGCCCCGCTATGCCGCCGCGCGGAAGGTGCGCGGAATCCCCGCCTTCGGCAGTTGCCCGTGCAACGGCTCGGCCGGCAGCCCGGCGTGCAGCAGTTTGCGCGCGTCCAGCAGCTTCGGCAGGTCGATCCCGGTGGAGAACCCCATGCTTTCCAGCATGAACACCAGATCCTCGGTCACCACGTTACCCGAGGCGCCCGGCGCGTAGGGGCATCCCCCCAGCCCGCCCAGGCAGGAATCGAAGGCGCGGATGCCCTCGTCGAGCCCGGCCAGCGCGTTGGCGATGCCCATGCCCAGCGTGTCGTGCAGATGCAGCCCGTAGAGCACCGGGCCGATCTCGGCGCGCACCGCCCGCACCACCTCGCGGATCTGCTTCGGGTGGCCATAGCCCACGGTGTCGGCGAGCATGATCTTGTCCACCCCCGCCGCCGCCAGCCCGGCGCAGACCGTCACCACCTGCGCGGTCGGCACCGTCCCGTCGATGGAGCAGCCGAAGGCGGTGGAGGCACCGGCGATCACCTCCATCCGCCGCGGCTGCGCCTTCACCCAGCCCATCAGCCGGCCCATCTCGGCGATGCTCTCGGCGGGAGTGCGATTGAGGTTGGCGCGCGAATGGCCCTCGCTGACGGAGACCGGCACGCTGATCTTGTGTGCCCCGGCATTCCAGGCGTTCTGCGCGCCGCGCAGGTTGGGCACCAGCGCGATCACCGTCAGGCCGGGAATCTCCACCGCGCGGCGGACCACTTCCTCGGTATCCGCCATCTGCGGAATGACCCGCGGCGGCACGAAGCTGCCGACCTCGATCTCCCGCATCCCCGCGGCCGCCATGGCGGCGATCCAGGCGAGCTTGTCGTCGGTGCTCATGCGGCTGGGCGCGATCTGCAACCCGTCGCGCGGCCCGACTTCGCAGATATTGACGTGTTCGCTCATGGGGCGGGAAGCTCCGCGATCAGGATGCTGCCGGTGGCGGATTCGGTCATCACCAGCGCGGCCCCATCCGGCGTCAGCGCGCAGTTGGTGATGTGCTTGCCGGCGCAGCTATCGATCCGCCACAGCGGTCGTCCGTCGGGCTCTACCACCCAGACGCAGCCATGCCCGGGATTGGCGATATAGAGCCGGTCGGCGGCATCCACCGCCAGCCCATCCGGGCCGGAAGTGCCGGCCGGCACGCGGGCGAAACATTGTGCCTTACCCACCACCGCGTCGTCGCGCAGCAGGAAGCGCCAGACCTCGCAGCTGCGGGTCATTGCTACGTAGCAATGGGTCTGTGCCTGGTTCAGCACGATGCCGTTCGGGCTGGGCCCGGTGGACAGCAGCCGCTCCAGCCGCCCGTCGGCGTGCCGGCGCCACACCCGCCCGCTCGGATCCTGCAACCCGGTTTGGCCCTGGTCGGTGAACAGCACCGAGCCGTCACGGTGGAGGGTGAGATCGTTGAGGCCCTTGAACCCTTCGGACCCCACGCTGCCCAGCACCGGGCTGACCCGCCCGGAGGTGGGCTCGATCCCGACCAACCCGCGCTTGTAGTCGGCGATCAGCAGGCTCTGGTCGGGCATCACCTTCAGCCCGTTCGGCCAGCCGTCATATTCGGCCACCAGCTCCCAGCGGTCGGCCTCGATGCGGAAGACTCGGCCGAACGGGATGTCCACCACATGGAGCCGCGCCGCCGCGTCATAAGCCGGGCCTTCCAGGAAGCAGTCCACCGCCACCCCCGGTCGGTTGGCGGCGGACCATTCGCTGCGCTCCGGGCGGCGGAACTCGTCCGGCATCCGGGTGAGCAGGCGAGAGACGATCGGGCGGGGCGGGTCGAACCACATGAGCGGATGCTGCGTCCGGGACGGCGACGGAGCAAGGGGCGGTCAGGCCACCACCCGCGCCACTTCCACCGGCGACTTGCGGACCAGCGCGTCGTAATCGGCCATCAGGGTCTCGGTGATCCGCCCCGGGGTGAAGCCGACATTGCCGATGGCGCGGATCGGCGTCACCTCGGCTGCGGTGCCGGCCAGGAAGGCTTCCGCGGCCCGGCCCATCTCCTCCGGCTGGATTGCGCGCTCCACCACCTGGATCTGCCGGTGCCGCGCCAGCGCCATCACCGAACGCCGGGTGATGCCGTCCAGGAAGCAATCCGGCGTCGGCGTGTGCAGGACGCCGTCGATGGCGAAGAAGATGTTGGCCCCGGTGGCTTCCGCCACCCGCCCGCGCCAGTCCAGCATCAGCGCGTCGGCGAATCCCTCGGCCTCGGCTTTGTGCTTGGAGAGAGTGCCGATCATGTAGAGCCCGGTGGCCTTGGCCGCGACCGGGGCGGTTTCCGGCGCCGGGCGGCGCCATTCGGCCAGCCCCAGCCGAATACCGGCCATGCGGTCGCCGCCGAAATAGCTCGGCCAGGGCCAAACCGCGATCGCCAGATGAATGGTGGTGTGCTGCGCTGAGACCGCCAGCATCTCGGTCCCCCGCCAGGCGATCGGGCGGACATAGGCATCGGTGAGGTTGTTGGCGGCCAGGGTCTCGATGCAGGCAGTGTCGATCTGCTCGGCGCTGAACGGGATCTCGAACCCCAGAATGCGCGCCGAGTTGATGAGCCGGTCGGTATGCGCGCGCAGGCGGAAGATGTTGCCGGCGTAGGCGCGCTCGCCCTCGAACACCGCCGAGGCGTAGTGCAGGCCGTGCGACAGCACATGCAGCTTCGCGTCCCGCCAGGGGACCAGCTTGCCGTCCCACCAGATGAAGCCGTCGCGGTCGTCGAAGGGAACCAGGGCCATCGGGGCGCTCCTTGTAATATTCTTTCGTAGGGCACCCCCAGACCTATAACACCCGGAAAAATACGTCAATAACTCTGCCAGAAAATGGAAGGATGCCTGCCATGTCCGGGAAGCCGTTCAGCCGTGGCCGGTGACATGGCGGGCCAGCGCGGCCTCCGGCGGAGCTTCCCCGCGCCAGGCGACGTGCAGGTCGGGGCGCAGCAGCAGCCAGCCGGCGCCGTAGATCTCGCGCAGCGCCGGCTCCGCCATCGCGCGCACTTCGAGCGGCGCACCCAATGCGGCGAAGCCCGCCTCCAGCGCCGCCGCCGAACCCTGCGCCCCGGCCAGCCGCAGCAGGGTGAACCCCAGCCCCAGCGCGTCCTGCACCGCGCTGCCGTCGTCGCGCCACAGATGCGGCAGTCGCGCCCCCGGGCGCGCGTCCGGGACGTAGTCCCATCGGTCGGGGTCGGGCGCGTCATTCTCGGTCCCGGCGATGATGGGGGAATGAACGTAGCGATAGCCGAGCTCGATCCCGAGCAGATCGTTGCTCTTGCGCTGCTCGATATCGGCCAGCGCCGCCAGGGCGTGCGCCTGTTCGCTGTCGGGCGCTAGATCCGGCGTCACCAGCGCCCGCCAGCGCCGCCGGCCGCGGGTGGCGGCGGCCGAGGCCCGCACCGCGCGCAGGGCCACGGGACGGCGCTCGGCGGCATAGGACGCGAGCAACCCCGACCCGCCCCAGCCGGCCAGCGTGGCGGCGAGTTTCCAGCCCAGATCGATCGCGTCGCCGACCCCGGTGTTCATTCCGAGCCCGCCGGTCGGGATCACCAGATGCGCCGCGTCGCCGGCCAGCAACACCCGTCCCTCGGCGAACCGCTCCGCCACCATCAGCCGTTGCGTCCAGCCGCCCAGGTATTCGGTGCTGTAGCGTATCGGCAGCGCCACCGCGCGTTCCCACAGCGCCGGCACCGCCGCGTCGTCCGCGGTCACGCAATGATAGCTGAAGTGTCGCGTGTCGTCCTGGGCGATGATGAACCCGCCTTCGGGGTCGGCGATGTGCCAGTGGCGCCCCGGACCGGTGGGGATGCGGGCGAAGAGATCGTCGCAGCGGAACAGCGCTTGGCGCAGGCTGGCGCCGGTCTCCCCTTCCAGGCGGATGCCCAGTCGCTCGCGCACCAGGCTGCCGCCGCCGTCGCAGCCCACCAGGAAACGCGCGCGCAGGGTGCGCGTGGCGCCGTCCGGGCCGGCGCGCAGGGCCACCACCACGCCCTCGGCATCCTGCGCGTGGGAAACATAGGTGCAGCCGAACCGCACCGAGACCCCAGGCAACCGCTCCACTGTCGCCTTGAGCAGCGGCTCAAGCGTGTACTGCGAGATCAGCTGATAGGGTTCCAGCGGCTCGGAGCCGTCGCGGCAGGCGGCGATCCGCTCCCGCCAGGCGGCGACCGAGGGGTAGCGATGTGTCACCAGCGGCGGCGCCGTGAGGCGGGTCAGGATGAAGACGTCCATCGGCAGCCCGGCCGGGAAGCCGGCGGCGCGGATCGCCTCGGCGACGCCCAGTCGGCGGTAGATTTCCATGCTGCGGGCGTTGCAGCGCTCCATCTTCGGCAGCCGGCCGGGGGCGTCGCGCTGGTCGATCAGCACGCAATCCACGCCGCGCCGGCCCAAATCCAGGGCCAGGGTCAGCCCCACCGGGCCACCGCCCACGATCAGCACGTCGGTCCGTTCCATCGCCCTCTCCCCGCCGGGTTCCGGCCCCGCGCCATGTCTGCTATCCGAATTCCGCCTCGGCGGGGAGAAGGGAATGATCCATCCAGCCATGACCGCATCGCCGCAAATCCCACGATGAGCGCGGTGACCCGACCCGCCCTGCCCGACCCCGCGCCCGCCGGCGCCGGGCTGTTGTTCCTGCGCGAGGAGGAGATCCGTCTCGCCCAGGACCTGCTGTTTTTCGCCTACCGCGACTTCACCAACGCCGCGGACGTGATCCTGACCGAGCTCGGACTCGGCCGGGCGCATCACCGGGCGCTGCATTTCATCGGCGGCAACCCGGGCATCACCGTCTCCGACCTGCTCGGGCTGCTGCGGATCACCAAGCAGTCACTCGCCCGCGTGCTGTCGGAACTGGTGGCGAGCGGCTATGTGGCGCAGGTGCAGGGGCATACCGATCGCCGCCAGCGCCTGCTGACCCTGACGGCGGCCGGCGCGGCGCTGGAGCGACGGCTGTTCGAGCGCCAGCGCGACCGCCTGGCCAGCGCCTATCGTGCGGCCGGCGGCGGGGCCGTCGATGGATTCCGCAGGGTAATGCGCGCGATCATGGACGACGCCGCGCGGGATTATCTGGACCGCCACAAGCCCCCGCCCCCGGGCTGAGTGCCATGGATCTGGATCCGCCCCCCGACGTCCCGGGCGATGCGCATGTGCTGGTGGTCGATGACGATGCGCGGCTGCGCGCGCTGCTGTCGCGCTACCTGATCGAGCGCGGCCTCCGCGTCTCGATGGCCGCAACGGCGGAGGAAGCGCGGGCCCTGCTGCGCTCGGTCGCATTCGACGCGATGGTGCTGGACGTGATGATGCCGGGTGAAACAGGCCTTGCGCTGCTGACGGCGCTGCGGCGCGAGTCCGGCTTCGCCACCCCGGTGCTGCTGCTGACCGCGCGCGGCGGACCGGAGGACCGGATCGAGGGCTTCGAGGCCGGCGCCGACGACTACCTGGCCAAGCCGTTCGAGCCGCGCGAGCTGGTGCTGCGGCTGCGCGCCTTGATGCGCCGGCGGGTCGCCGCGGCCGAGCCGGCCGGACCGGTGCGGCTGGGCGCGCTGGTGCTGGACCTGGCGCGGGGCGAGCTGCGCGGCCCCGAAGGTCCGGTGCGGTTGACCGGCGGCGAGGCGGCGCTGCTGCTGGCGCTGGCCCGCCAGCCGCACGAGGTGCTGACCCGCGAGGCGATCGCCGCCGCGTTGCAGCTCGACGAGATCGGCGAGCGCGCGATCGACGTGCAGGTGACGCGGCTGCGGCGGCGGATCGAGCCCGACCCGCGCGAGCCACGCTTCCTCCATACCGTACGCGGCCGGGGCTATGTGCTGAAGCCGGGGGTATAGGGTGCGCGTCCGCCTGCCCTGGCCCTGGCCGCGCGCCCGCCGCAAGGTCCTGCCGCGGTCGCTGCTCGGGCGGTCGTTGCTGATGATCCTGGTACCGCTGATCCTGTTGCAGGCGGTGGCCCTGCAGATCTACTACGGCTCGCACCTCAACCTGGTCTACCGGCGGCTGTCGGACAGCCTGGTGGGGGAGATCGATTTCTCGCTGTCGCTGATGCACCGCTTCCCCGGGCCGGCCAACCGGGCCTGGATCATGCCGCTGGCAGCGCAAGATTTCGGCTTCGCGATGCGCCTGGAACCGGGCGCCCGGCTGCATCACCTGGGGGCACGGGTGAACGTGCTGGGGCCGATGGACGATCTGCTGGAAGCAGCGTTGCGCGAGGCCTTGCACCGGCGGTTCAACATGGACTGGACCTATCGGCGCGGCTCGGTGCTGATCCGGGTGCAGGCGGCGGACGGGGTGATCGACATCATCGCCCCGCGCAAGCGGGTGGATCTGGGCACGATCTGGCTGTTCGTGGCCTGGATGGTAGGCACTTCGGCCTTGGTGTTCGCCATCGCCGCGCTGTTCATGCGCAACCAGGTACGCGGCATCCGCCGGCTGGCCGATGCGGTGGAAGCGTTCGGCATGGGCCGTGATCCGGGGCCGATCCACCCCGAAGGCGCGGTGGAAGTGCGCCGCGCCGCCACCGCCTTCAACCGCATGGCCGAGCGCATCCGCCGCTTCCTGACCCAGCGCACCGAGATGCTGGCCGGGGTTTCGCACGATCTGCGCACGCCGCTCACGCGGATGCGCCTCGCGCTGGCGATGCTGCCGGCGGCGCCCGAACAGGCGACCGACCTTGCCGAGCTCAACGCCGATATCGCCGAGATGGAGCGGATGATCGAGGCCTATCTGGCATTCGCCCGCGGTGAGGGCGGCGAACCCGCCGAGCCCGCCGATCTGGCGGTCATCCTGGGCGAGATCGCCGCTCACGCACGCCGTGCCGGGACGGTGGTGGAGCTGGACGTGCCGGGCAGCCTGCCGCTGCGGCTGCGGGTGGACGCGGTCCGGCGGGCGGTGACCAATCTGGTGGACAACGCGACCCGCCACGCAAGGCGGGTGGTGCTGGCGGCGACCCCGCTGGGCGCGCGCGGGGTGCAGGTGACGGTGGACGATGACGGACCGGGAATTCCGGCCGAGAAGCGGGAGGCGGCGTTCCGCCCCTTCGAGGCCGGGGCCGACGGCGGCACCGGGCTGGGGTTGACCATCGCGCGGGACATCGTGCGCGCGCATGGGGGGGAGATCGTGCTGGAAGACAGCCGGCTGGGGGGGCTGCGGGCGCGGATCCGGCTGCCGGTGTGACTTGGGTTTGGACGGCGGCTTGAAGCGGCGGGACCACACCGCGGCGGAACCTGGCCGAAGCTCATGCGCCTTGCGCGCCCCCCACCCGACCGCCCATGTTCGGGCATATCCGGAATCCCGCGCCCATGCTCCGTCTCTCGGTCCTCGACCAATCGACCATCGTCACCGGCCGCCCGCCTTCGGCCTCGATCCAGGAATCCCTGGCACTCGCGCGCCATTGCGAGGCGCTCGGCTACGCCCGCTACTGGGTGGCCGAGCACCACAACTCCGCCGCCATCGCCGGCACCGCGCCGGAAGTGCTGCTGGCGGCCCTCGCGGTCACCACCACCCGCATCCGCCTGGGCAGCGCCGGGGTGATGCTGCCGCATTATTCCGCACTGAAAGTGGCCGAGCAGTTCCGCGTGCTGGAGGCGCTCGCCCCCGGGCGGATCGACCTCGGCCTCGGCCGCGCCCCGGGCTCGGACGGGCGCACCGCCTTCGCGCTCAACCCGCTGGCCGAGACCGCCGCGGCCGAGTTTCCCGCCCAGGTCCGCGACCTCGCCGCCTGGGTGGCGGGTGAACCGCTGATCGCCGGCCATCCGTTCCACGACATCGTCGCCCATCCGCAAGGCCCGACCTCGCCCGAGCTCTGGATGCTGGGCAGTTCCACCTATGGCGCGCAGGTGGCCGGGTATTTCGGGCTGCCGTTCTGCTTCGCCCATTTCATCACCGACGGCCACGGCACCGACGAAGCCCTGGCTGCCTATCGCGCCCAGTTCCGCCCCTCGGCGCGCTGGCCGGCGCCGCATGTCGCGCTCTGCGTCTGGGCGCTGGCCGCCGAGACCGAGGCGGAGGCCGATCACTTGTTCGCGTCCCGGGCCGCCTGGCGGCTGGATCGGGACCGCGGCATATACAAAGCCCTGCCTTCGCCCGAGGAGGCGCTGGCGCGCGACCACTCCGAGGGCGAGCGCACCCGCATCGCCCGGCTGCGCGCACGGGCGCTGGCCGGCACCGCGCCGGAGGTGGCGGCGAGGCTTCGGGCCCTCGCCGAGGCACATGAGGTGAGCGAGATCGCGGTGCTGACCACCGTGCACGACACCGACGCGCGGCGTCACTCCTACAGCCTGCTGGCTGCGGAATGCGGCTTAGCCGAACCGGTTGCCGCCGCGGCCTGACCGCCAGAGCTGGAACCGGATCGCCGCCCAGGCCACCAGCCCGGCCAGGATCGCCACCGGCAGCAGTGCCGCCGCCAGCCAGAACGCCAGCGCGGCGAGCACCGCGAGCCCGGCCAGCACCGCGATCAGCACCGCCCAGGCGGCGATACGGGCCGGCCAGAGCGAGCGGGGCGGGATGATCTCGCCGTCGAGGCGCATCTCGATCAGCGGTGGGCGGGGGGTCTTCATGCGGTGCAGGTGGCGGCGCCGCGCGGGCGGTTCAAGGCCATGGAGAAGATCACACGTTGAAGCGGAACAGCAGCACGTCCCCATCCGCCACCACATAGTCGCGGCCCTCCACCCGCAGCCGGCCTGCCTCGCGCGCCCCAGCCTCGCCGTTGCCGGCCAGGTAGTCGGCATAGGCGATGGTTTCGCAGGCGATGAACCCGCGCTCGAAATCGCCATGGATCACCCCGGCCGCCTGCGGGGCGCGGGTGCCGCGCGGGATGGTCCAGGCGCGGGTCTCCTTGGGGCCGACGGTGAAATAGGTGATGAGACCCAGCAGATCGTGGCCGGCGCGGATGACCCGGTCGAGACCGCTGTCGGCAAGCCCGAGCCCGGCCAGGAAGTCGCCGCGCTCGCCCTCCGGCAGCTGCGCCACTTCGGCCTCGATCGCGGCCGAGACCACCACCGCCGGCGCGCGCTCGGCGGCGGCGTGGGCGGCGACGTCGGCGGAATGGGCGTTGCCGGTGGCGGCGGCGTCCTCCTCCACGTTGCAGACATAGAGCACCGGCTTGGCGGTCAGCAGGCCCAACCGGCGGACCGCCTCGGCCTGACCCGGGGGCACCGCCGCGCGCGCCGGCCGGCCGGCGGCCAGCGCGGCGGTCAGCGGCTCGATCAGCGCCAGCTGGGCGGCGCTGTCCTTGTCTCCGCCGCGGGCCCGCTTCTGCAGACCGGGCACGCGCTTCTCGAGGCTGTCCAGGTCGGCCAGCATGAGCTCGGTATCGACGGTCGCGGCGTCCCGCACCGGATCGATGGCGCCTTCGACATGCACCACGTCGGGATCCTCGAAGCAGCGCAGCACATGGATGATGGCGTCCACCTCGCGGATATTGCCGAGGAACTGGTTACCCAGCCCCTCGCCCTTCGAGGCGCCGCGCACCAGCCCGGCGATATCGACGAATTCCAGCACGGTGGGCACGATCTTCGCCGACTTGCCGATCGCGGCAAGCAGCGCGAGCCGCGGATCGGGCACCGCGACGCGGCCGACATTGGGTTCGATGGTGCAGAATGGATAGTTCGCGGCCTGCGCCTGGGCGGTCGCGGTCAGCGCGTTGAACAGGGTCGATTTGCCGACATTGGGCAGGCCGACGATGCCGCAATTGAACCCCATTACGCGCGCCCCTCCGCCGCCTGCACCGCCTGCGCCACTTTGGACATGAACGCCTCGGCCTCCCCCGTCACCAGCAGCGGTGCGGCGTCGGCCAGTCCGTCCAGCAGCGGGATCAGCCAGTCGCGGTCGGCGGCGACGAAATCGCCCAGCACATGGCCCAGCACCCGCTCCTTCACCCCCGGATGGCCGATCCCGAGGCGCACCCGCCAGTAATCGGGCGTGCCGAGCATCCGGTCCATGCTGCGCAGCCCGTTATGGCCGGCCGCTCCGCCGCCCAGCTTGACCCGCAGCTTGCCTGGCATCAGGTCGAGCTCGTCATGGAACACCGTGATCGCCGCCGGCGGCAGCTTGAAGAACGCCGCCGCCGTCTGCACGCTTTCGCCCGAGGCGTTCATGTAGGTCTGCGGCTTCAGCGTCATCACCTTCTCCCCGGCGATGGTTCCTTCCGCCACCAGCCCCTTGAACCGCGCCCGCCACGGGCCGAACCCGTGGCGGATGGCAATAGTATCGACCGCCATGAAGCCGATATTGTGGCGGTTGCGCGCCATCCCCGGCTCGGGGTTGCCGAGGCCGACCCAGAGCAGCATCGGGGCAACCTCGCTGCGGGTTATTTCTTGCCCTTGGCCGGGGCCGCCGCCTTGGCCGGGGCCGCCTTGGCCGCCGCCGCCGGGGCTGCTGTCGCCGCCGCGGCTGGCGCGCCTTCGGCCGCCTGCGCCTCGGTGATCTTGGTGGGCGGCGCGACGGTCGCGATCACGAAATCACGGTCGGCGATCACCGGGCGGATCCCCTCGCTGCCTTTCAGGTCGTGCCAGCGCACGGTATCGTTGAAATCGAGGCCCGCGAGGTCGGCCACGAACTGGTCGGGGATATGGTCGGGGTCGCACAGGACTTCGACCGCATGGCGCACCACGTTGAGCACGCCGCCGCGCTTGAGGCCGGAGGACAGCCCCTCGTTGTCGAAATGCACCGGCACCGTCACGCGGATGCGCTCGCCGGGGGCGAGGCGCTGGAAATCGACGTGCTCGGGGGCGTCGGAGACCGGGTGGAACTGCACGTCGCGGATCAGCGCGCGCTCAGCCCCGCCGCCGACCGCGATCTCATAGACGCGGGACTGCCAGCCGGGCCGGTGCAGCTCGCGCAGCACCGCGCGCGGTTCCAGCGCGATCAGCGCCGGCGCTTGGTGGGCGCCGTAGATCACGGCGGGGACCAGCCCCGCCCGCCGGGTCGCGCGAGCCGCCCCCTTACCGGACCGTGCGCGCGCCTCGGCCGTCATCGTCACTATGTTGGCCATGGTTCGCTCCTGAAAATGCCAAAAGCCGGCCTCCAGGGGTGCCGGCTTGGGCGCGCGTGTAGCGCAGGGAGGGACGGCGGGGAAGCCCCCACCGGTCAGGCGGGGGCCGGCACCTGCATCTCGCCCAGATAGGCCTCGCGGATCAGCGGGTTGACCCGGAGCTCGGCCGCCATCCCGGACAGCACCACCTGGCCGGTCTGCAAGACATAGGCGCGGTGCGCGATCTGCAACGCCATGTTGGCGTTCTGCTCCACCATGAAGATGGTGGTGCCCTGGCGGTTGATCTCCTGGATGATATCGAACACCTGCTCCACGTAGAGCGGCGACAGGCCCATCGACGGTTCGTCCATGCAGAGAAGCCTGGGGCGAGCCATCAGCGCGCGGCCCATCGCCACCATCTGCTGTTCGCCCCCGGAAAGCGTGCCGGCGATCTGACTCCGCCGCTCCTTCACCCGCGGGAACAGCGAATAGACCCGTTCCAGATCCTGTTCGAACTCCGGGCCGCGGGCGCGTAGATAGGCGCCCATTTCGAGATTCTCGAACACCGTCATGCGGGCGAACAGTCGGCGCGCCTCCAGCACCGGGGCGATCCCGCGCTTGACCCGCTCGGCGGTGGGCAGTTTCTCGATCGGCTTGCCGTCGAAGATCACCGAGCCGCGCACCGGCCGGACCACGCCCATGATGGTTTTCATGGTGGTGGATTTGCCGCAGGCGTTGCCGCCCAGCAGGCAGACGATCTCGCCTTGTCCGATTTCGTAGTTGACCTGCTTCAGGACGTGCAGGTCGCCGTAGTAGGTATCGATGTCCTTGAACTCAAGTAGCATCTCCGCCTCCGGCGATGCCGGCCGCAGCGGCCTGTGCGTTGCGGCCCAGATAAGCGCGCAGCACGTCCTCGTTCCGGCGGACCTCGGCGGGCGTGCCATGGGCGATGATCTCGCCGTGGTCCAGGACATAGACGGTATCGGCGAGCTGCGTCACCACGTCCAGCTTGTGTTCGATCAGCAGCACGGTCAGGCCGAGCGATTTCAGCCCCCTGATCTGCTCGGCCAGTTCCAGCGTCTCGGCCGGATTCATCCCGGCGGTGGGCTCGTCCAGCAGCAGCAGCTTCGGGCGGGAGGCGAGGGCACGGGCGATCTCGGTGCGGCGGCGGTTGGCGTAGGAAAGGCCGCCCACCGCCTGACCCAGGCGCGGGGCCAACCGGTTGCCGAAGATGGCGATGACCTCACGCGCCCAGTCCAGCGCCGCCTGTTCCTCCCGCCGCGTGCGGGGGGGGCGGAAGACGGCTCCGAACAGGCTGGTGGAGAGCCGCGCGTGCTGGCCCACCAGCACGTTCTGCAGCACCGTCAGGGTGGGAAACAGGCGGATGTTCTGGAAGGTGCGGGCGATGCCGCGGGCCAGGATCTGGTGGTCGTGCAGGCCGAGGATCTCCTCGCCGCGGAAGCGGATGGAGCCACCGTTGGCCGGCACCAGCCCGGTGATGACGTTAAAGAGGGTGGATTTTCCCGACCCGTTGGGGCCGATCACCGCCACCACGCCGCCCGAGGGCACGTCGATGCTGACGGCATCGAGCGCCTTGAGGCCGCCGAACGCGACGGTGACGCCGCGCACTTGCAGCGCCGGCGTGCCGGCGGCGACGTCCCCGGCAAGGCCCGAAAGCCGGAGCTCGCCGAACCCGCGCTGTACCACCGCGTGCTGCGCCTCGAAACTCAATGCCGCCTGCGGGCGATGGGCGGGGATCAGCCCCTGCCGGCGATACAGCATCATCACCACCAGGATGATGCCGAAGATCAGCTCGGTGGACTGGGTGAGATCGACCGAGGCGAGCCAGCGGCTGCCGAGCAGCCGGCCGAGGCCGTCCACCAGCCCGCTGAGGTCGGGCAGCCACCAGGATTGCAGCAGTTGCAGGATCATGGCCCCCGCGACCGCGCCCCACACGCTGCCGATGCCGCCGAAGACGATCATCACCAGGATCATCACCGAGACCGGGAAGTCGAACATGTCGGGCGTGGCGGTTTGCAGCTTGGCGATGAACACCACGCCGGTGGCGCCGGCAAAGGCGGCTCCGGTGGCGAAGGCGAGCAGCTTGAAGCGGGTGCGGTTGACGCCCATGGCGCCGGCGGCGATCTCGTCCTCGCGGATCGCCATCCAGGCCCGGCCGATGCGGGAATCGCGCAGCCGCAGACTGGCGAAGATCAGGAACGCCACCAACGCGATGGCGACGTAGTAGTAGGGGATGGCGTTGACCCCAAAGCTGTGGCCCAGCAGCACCGGCGCGCCGACCCCGTTCAGCCCGGCCGCGCCGTTGGTCAGGCTGGACCAGTTGCGGAACACGATCGGCACGATCTCGCCGAAGCCCAGGGTGACGATGGCCAGATAATCGCCGCGCAGGCGCAGGGTGGGGGCGCCGAAGGCCATGCCGCAGCCGGCCGAGATGACGGCGGCCAGCGGCAGCGCGATCCAGAACGAGAGGGTGAAATGCACCACCGTGCCGCCGGAATTGCCGGGGAACGGCATCACCAGGCCCAGGTGCTGTAACGGCACCCAGAACGGCCCCCAGGCCGGGTGCAGCTGGAACGAGTTGAGGATGCCGTAGGCGTAGGCACCAATGGCGAAGAACGCGGCATAACCGAGGTCGAGCAGCCCGGTGAACCCCACCACGATGTTCAGCCCCAGCGCCAGCGCGGCGTAGATGGCGGCATTGGCCAGGCTGTCCACGTTCGCCTGATTGGGGAACGCCACCGGGTAGAGCACCGCGACGGCGGCGAGCAGCGCAATCGCGGCGGGCTTGCCGCGGCCCTCGGCCAACGCGGCGAGGGGGCGGCGGCCGACGGCGGCGGTGGCGTTATCGGACATCGCGCGCCTCCGTCAGGACTTGCTGGGCGCCAGCCGCCCGAACAGCCCGGCCGGGCGGAACACCAGCACCAGCACCAGGATGGAGAAGATGATGACGTCGGACCATTCGGTGGCGATGAACTGGCCGGAGTAGGCCTCGATCAGGCCGATCGCGAAGCCGCCCACCATGGCGCCCGGGACGTTGCCGATGCCGCCCAGTACCGCCGCGGTGAAGGCGCGCAACCCGGCGGTGAAGCCGATCAGGAAGCTGGTGAAATTGTAGTAGAGGCCGAAGATCATTCCGCCCGCCCCGGCGAGCGCGGAGCCGAGGAAGAACGCGGTCATGATGACCTTGTCCACCTCCACCCCCATCATCCGCGCGGCTTCCGGGTCCTGCGCGGTGGCGCGCATCGCCTTGCCGAGCCGGGATTTCTGCACGAACGCCCACAGCCCCGTCATCAGCAGCGGCGCCACCAGCCAGATCAGCACCTCCGGCAGGGTGACGATGGCGCCGTGTACCTGCCATTGCAGTTGCGGCAGCGGATTGGGGAAGTTCAGCGTCTGCGCGCTGGTCAGCAGCAGGATGATGTTGAACAGGACGTAGGAGACGCCGATGGTGGTGATCATCGCCGCCGGCCCGGTGATGCCGCGCAGCGGGCGGAGGGTGACGCGCTCGATCACCACCCCCAGCACGCCGGTGCCGAACATCGTGACGATCAGCGCGGCGACCAGCACGCCGATCAACGGCAGGCCGGTCAGGATCACCGTCTGCCCGGTCAGCCCGAAGCCCTGCAGCACCCACAGCGCCAGGAACGAGCCCATCATAAAGACGTTGAAATGGGCGAAGTTGATCAGCTCCAGAATGCCATAGATCAGGGTGAACCCGAGGGCGAGCAACGCATACATCGCCCCCAGGCTCATGCCGTTGATCGTCTGCTGGAGCAGCAGCGACGAGAAGCTCATGGACGCGGCATCACACCTGCGGTGCGGGACCGAGGTAGTGGTACTGCGCGATCATGTCGTCGAGCGGCTTCGATTTGTCCTCGCGGATCTGATAGACGCTGACGATGTGGCTTTTCATGTCGCCGTATTTGTCGAACTCCACCACGCCCTGCAGGGTGGGCGTCTTCGAGGCGGCGATGGCATCGCGCATGGTGGCCTTGTTGATCGGCTTCTTCTCGGCGATCAGGGTCTTGACCGCGCCGATGATGATGAGCCCGGCGTCATAGGCGGTCAGCGCGTAATCGTCCGGTCCGATGCCGAATTTCGCCTTGTAGGCGCGGATCACGCCTTGCGACTTCGGATCGCCCACCAGATGCGGCGCGGCGATGGTGGCGTACCAGCCTTGGGCGGCGGGGAAACCGGCCGCGGTCAGGATGTCGGGGGCCACCATGCCGTCGCCGCCGCCCTTAATCATTTTCGGAATGATCTGATAGGCCTGCTTGACCAGCTTCACCCCGGCCTCATCGACGCCGCCGAAATAGAGCGCCTGCGGGTTGGCGGCTTTGATCTTGGTCAGCGTGGTGGTGTAGTCGGCGTTCTTCGGGTCCAGCCGGTCGCGGCCCATCACCTTCATGCCGATCTTCTTCGCCTGGCCCTCGAACGCATCGGCCAGACCCACGCCGTAGGCGCCGCTGTCGTCCAGGATATAGACCGATTTCACGCCCAGCTTCTTGGCCATGAACATCGTCATCTCCGGCCCCTGGAAGGCGTCGGTGGTGACGGTGCGGAAATAGATCGCCTTGCCGGCCGGCATGAACTCGGCGGCGAATTTCGGGTTGGTGATGTCGGGGTTGGTGGATGCCGGGGTGATGGTGGCGAGGCCGCCCTCGCTCAGGATCGGTGCCATCGCCTTGCCCGAGCCGCTCATTTCCGGGCCGATCGCCGCGACCAGGCCGTGATCCGAGACCATCTTGCGCGCATTGGTCGCCGCCTGCGCCGGGTCGTACTGGCCGGCGGTGGCGGTGGCATCGTTCATCACGGCCAGCTTGAAAGTGTAGCCGGGCACCGCATTCGCATCGTTCGCCTGGTCGAACACCAGCTGCGCGCCATGCAGGATCCGGATCGCGCCTTGCGCGTCCGCCCCGGTCAGCGGCAGATCGACCCCGATGACGATCACCTTGTCTGCCGCAAGGGCAGGACCGGCGCCGAGCGTGGCGGCGGCGGCGGTGCTGGCGAGAAGTTGGGCCGCGGCCCGACGTGTGATCATCCCTGTATCCCCTTCGCAAATGGAGCGGCCCGGGCGGCCACGCCCGAGTCAAACAAAGCAAACCGTATGCCAGGGGCCGCGCGGTTTTCGCTTCCCTGGCCCCCTTGTTCTGCCGGGTCCGACGCCCCGGCGCAATGGGGACCTTACGGCCGCATTAGCGGTTTGTTCACCAGGCCCCGGTTCCCTTCCCGCACGCGCCATGTCGGAAACCCATCCCGCCCCCGAGCCGCCCGAACTGCCCACGGCGGATCCGCCCAGCGAGTGCCAGCTGGCGCACAAGCTGTTCGGCACCTTCGGCCCGGCACTGTTCCGCCGGTCGGAGGTCGATGGCGCCCCGGTCATGGTGGTCCAGCTGGGAGAGCGCGAGGCGGCGTTGCCGCTCGCCTCCCTGCAACGGGAGTTCGGCATCGCCGAGCAGTCGCCGGACGGACGGATGCTCGTCCTGATCGCCCAGGCGCTCGATTTCGTCTCTGTGCTCCGCCCCGGCGACAGGCTGCCGAGCGAGGTGCTGACCGGGGAGGCCAGCTGGTCGCCCGACAAGCTGCACCTGGAACTCGCCCACACCAGGCTGCGGATCGCGCTGGTGGAGTGGCTGAACGAGGGCGCGGCCGATCACGAACGGCTGGAAGCCTCGGCGCTGCTGGCGATGGCTTCCGACCCCGCGCTGCGCGCGCAGGTGCATACCGCGCTCACCCGCGCCGCCGAGGCGCTGGGGTTGGAGTCCAGCACCGAAGTGGTCGGCCTGCTCGAGACCCTCGGCAACGAGCTCGCCTATATCGAGGCGCTGCGCGACCGGCTGCTGCGCCGGGTGCGCCAGATGTCGGCCAAGATCGAACGCCTGGCGCGCGGCTGGCGGTCGGATGCCAGCCATATCGAGACCCTGACCCAGGTGAAGCGCCTGACCGCGCTGGCGCTGCGCCAGATCACCGCCCGCTTCGACGAGCTCGACGCGCAGACCGGGGAGGTGATGGCGGCGCTGCGCAACGTGGACAGCCAGCGCGCCTTCATCCGCACCAACCGCGACTGGCTCTACCGCAGCCAGCGCGCCTGGGAGCCGATCCTGGCGCAATGGGACGCCGCGGCGATCGGCTTCGACGAGGGCACGCTGGCGCTGCTGGGGCGGACCTATCATTTCCTGGCCCCGCGCTTCATGCCGGTGACCGAGTGGATCTCCGCCACCCGCCCGGGGCAGGCGCCGAAGCGCAATCCGGCGCCGCGCATGATCTGGTAACCCCGGTCCCCGGGTCAGGCCTCGCGCAGCTTGCGCCAGTTCCGGCGCAGTCCGCGGCGCGCGTCCTGCTCCGCCGCCAGCGCCCAGTCCGAGAGCGCGGCGGCGGGCACCGGCCCGGCGGCGCGCGGCCGGGCCAGCCGCGCGGCCAACGCCGCGGCGCTGGCGGCATCGTTGGCCCGGCCGAGCTGTTCGGACAGCCGCCGCGCGGCCTTCAGCAGGCGCGACGGCGCGGCCTCGCCCAGCGCCTCGGCGGCGTCGCGCAGCCGGCGGATGCGGCGGCGCAGCCGGTGCAGCGCCTCGGCGTCGCCCGCTTCGATCGCGCGTCCGCCGCGCAGCCCGCGTGCCAGTCGCGCCAGCAGCCCCGGTGCCAGCAGCGCCACCGGCTGCGCCAGCATCCCCCGGCTGCGGCCGGCGAGCGGCTCCGACCAAGTCAGCAGCACGGCGCGGGTCATCGCCGCCCCGCCCAGGGCACGCCGCATCCGCGCATAGGCCAGCCGCCGCTCCACCAGCGCCGCGCGGCGCAGCGCGGCCAGGGTGATGACGGGCAGGCCGGCGGCCTCGGCGCGGGGCAGAGTCTCGTCCAGCAGCACGTCCCAGTCCCGTGCCGGCCCCATCGCGCGGCCCAGGCGGCGCAGCGCGCGGGCGCGGGCGGCGGCGGTTTTCGGCAGCACCGGGTCGAACAGGGCCAGCGCGGCGCGCATCCGCCGCAGGGTGGCGCGCATCCGATGCACCGCCTCAGCCTCGCCGGCGAGGGCAAGCGGCAGATCGGCGCGCAGCTGCGCCACCCCGCCGGCCAGGAACTGGTGCAGCGCCGCCCCGGCGGACAGGGCGCCGGGCAGATGCAGGCGCGGCGGGGCGGGCGCGGGTGGCGCCATCCCCGCCCCGGACATTACAGGTTGCCGGCGATCCAGTCTTTCAACCGTCCCTTCGGCAGCGCGCCCACCTGGGTGGCCGCCGGCTTGCCGTCCTTGAACAGGATCAGGGTCGGGATCCCGCGCACGCCGTAGGTGTTGGGGGAGACCGGGTTGTCGTCGATATTGACCTTGGCCACCGTCACTTGGCCGGCGAATTCCTCGGCCAACTCCTCCAGCGCGGGGCCGATCATCTTGCACGGCCCGCACCATTCGGCCCAGAAATCCACCAGCACGGGGCCGGAGGCGCCAAGCACGTCGGCGGCGAAGGAAGCATCGGAGACCGGTTTGGTCGCGGCGCTCATGGTCGTTCCTTGTGAAGCGGCGGATGCGGGGGAAGTGGTGCGCGGACCGGCGGCGGTCAACCGCTCAGGCGGTGACGGTCTGACCCGCGCCCTGAACCTGGGCGCGGCGGGCCTGCCAGAGGGCGACGAAATCGATCGGCTGCAACAGCACCGGCGGGAAGCCGCCATCGCGGGTGACGTCGGACAGGATGTTGCGCGCGAACGGGAACAGGATGCGCGGGCATTCCACCAGCAGCACCGGCTCCACCGCGTTGTCCGGCAGCCCGTTGAGGGTGAACACCCCGGCATAAGTGAGCTCGGCGACGAACAGCGGCGCGCCGGGATCGGATTGGGCGGCGCCGTTGCCGTTGGCGGGCGCGGTGCCCTCATGCGCCTCGGCGCGGATCACCAGGCTGACCTCATAGACATGCTGGGCCTCCTCGAGGCGGCGGGCGCCGACATCGAGGTTGATGTTCACCTGCGGCTGCGCCTTCAGCTGGCTGAAGATGGCCGGGGCCCCGGGGACCTCGAACGACAGGTCCTTCACATACTGGATGTTCACCACCAGCGGCGCCTGAGCGCCCGCCGGGGCACCGGCCTGGGGGGCGGGGGCGGTCTGCGACATCGAACTCTCCGATTGGACTGGCGAACCATATCACGTCGGAGGGGCCTCTTGCCAGACGGCACGATCGGGGCGATCTAGCGTCAAGCGGACCCGCGCGGTCCGGTTTCCCACCCCCGAGGCGCGCCATGTTCATCGAGACCGAAGGCACCCCCAACCCGGCGACCCTGAAATTCCTGCCCGGGCGCGACGTGGCCGGCCCCCGCCCGGCCGATTTCGCCGCCCCCGACGCCGCCGGGGCCAGCCCGCTGGCGCGCGCGCTGTTCGACATTCCCGGCGTGGCGCGGGTGTTCCTGGGGGCCGATTTCGTCACCGTCACCAAGACCGACGCCACCGCTTGGCCGGCGCTGAAGCCGCAGGTGCTGGGCGCGCTGATGGAGCATTTCATCGCCGGCCGCCCGGTGCTGGAGACGGCGGGGGCCGATCATCCCGCCGAGGATGATCTGATTGAGCCGATCGCCCCCGAAGACGCCGAGGTGGTCGCGCAGATCCGCGAACTGCTGGATACCCGCGTCCGCCCCGCGGTGGCCGGCGACGGCGGTGACATCGTCTTCCGCGGCTACCGCGCGGGGGTGGTGAAGCTGCACATGCAGGGGTCCTGCTCGGGCTGCCCTTCCTCCAGCGCCACGTTGAAGCACGGCATCGAAAACATGCTGCGCCATTACGTGCCCGAAGTGACCGCGGTCGAGCAGGTGGAGCGGTGATGCTGGACGACACTGCACTGGATGCGCTGTTCCGCGAGGCCCGCACCCACAACAAATGGCAGGACCGGCCGGTCGAAGACACCACTTTGATGGCGCTGCACGAGCTGCTGAAATGGGGGCCGACCTCGGCCAATTCCTCCCCGGCCCGGTTTCTGTTCCTGCGCACGCCGGAAGCGAAGCAGCGGCTGGCGCCGGCGCTGTCCTCGGGCAACCTCGACAAGACCATGGCCGCGCCGGTGACGGTGATCGTGGCCTACGATCCGCGCTTCTACGACCACCTGCCGACGCTGTTTCCGCACAACGCGGATGCGCGGTCCTGGTTCACCAGCAACGACGCGCTGGCCGCCACCACCGCGTTCCGCAACGGCACCCTGCAGGGGGCATATCTGATGCTGGCCGCCCGCGCACTGGGCCTGGATGTGGGCGCCATGTCCGGCTTCGACAACGACAAGGTGGACGCCGAGTTCCTGTCCGCCGAGGGCTGGCGGTCCAATTTCCTCTGCAATCTGGGCTATGGCGACCCGGAGGGGCTGTTCGCGCGTTCGCCCCGGTTCGACTTCGCGGACGCCTGCCGGCTGCTGTGACCCGATGCGGGTTCTGACCCTGGACGCGGCGCTGGGCGGTGCGACCGTCGCGCTGGTGGCCGACGGGGTGGTGCTGGCGGTGCGCTCCGTGCCCGGTACGGAAGGCCAGGCCGGTGCGCTTTCGCAAGCTGCCGTGGCCGTGCTGGCCGAGGCGGGACCGGCCGAGGCGGTGGCGGTGACCCTGGGGCCCGGCGGGTTCACCGGGTTGCGTGCCGCCATCGCGCTGGCGCATGGGATCGCGTTGGGCGGCGGTCTCGTTCTGGTAGGGGTGAGCGTGGGCGAGGCCCTGGCCGCCGCCTTGCCGCCGCCGGAGCCCGGCTGGGCGCTGTGGTGCGCGGTGGATGCCCGCCGCGGCGGGCGGGTCTTCCTGGAACGCAACGGACAAGTGGTCGGCTGCACCGAGGCCGAACTCCCGCAGCCGGCCGCGCCGGTCGCGGTGGCGGGCAATGCGGCGATCGCGGTGGCGGCGCGCCTGGCCGCGCGTGGGGCGACGGCGCGGCTGCTGGATGCGCGGGCGCCGACCCCGGCGGGGATCGCGCGGGCGGCGCTGGCGCGGCTGGCCGGACAACTGCCGCCGCGCGAGGTGCTGCCGATCTATGTCGATCCCCCGGCGGCGCGCCTGCCCGCCGGCGGGCTGCGGCCGCCGCCCGTCGGGGCATGATCGCGGCGGGCCCGGAGGCGGCCGCGGCGCTGGCCGCCATCCACGCCGCCTGCTTCGGCCCGGGCGAGGCGTGGAGTGCGGCGGATTTTGCCTCCCAGCTGACCTTGCCTGGGGTCTTCGGCCGTCTGGATCCGGCGGGCGGGCTGGTGCTGGCGCGGGTGGCTGGCGCGGAGGCCGAGATCCTGACCCTGGGCGTGGTGCCCTCCGTGCGTCGCGGCGGGCGCGGACGGGCGCTGCTGGAGGCGGCGTTGGCCGAGGCGGCGGGGCGCGGGGCGCGGGCAATGTTCCTGGAAGTGGCGGCAGAGAACGCGGCGGCGCTGGGGCTTTACGCGGCGGCTGGGTTCGCGGTCGTGGGGCGGCGGGCGCGGTATTACGCCGGGGGGGCGGATGCGGTGGTGATGCGGCGGGCATTGGCGGCGGGTTGACGCAATTCCGCGCCGCCGACTAGGGTTTCTACACCGCACCAGACGGACCAGGGAGCCCGCAACGCGTCATGTCAACCACCATGAAGTCGCTGCAGGACGAATGGGTTCATCGCGTTCTGGGTACCGCGCCGCGTCGTGCCACCGGCCGGATGAAGGGACCGCGTGCCGATGCGCTCGATGCGCTCTATGCCGAGCTCCTCCGGGTCGAGCAGCTGGTGATCTCCACCAGCAAGCCCAGCAAACCGGCGACCCTGGCCGGCAAGTTCGGCTACGCGACCTCGGTCATCGCGAGCACCGGCACGCACCTGGCGGGAATGAAGGACGAGGAGGTTCGCGGCGCGACGCGGACCCGTGCGGCGACCGCTATCAAAGCCAAGGAGGTCAAAAGCCTGCTCGAAAGCGCGCGCACCACGCAGATCGACCGCTCGCTCAAGGCACTGCAACAGACGGTGCAGGACCACGAGCAGGTAACCGCCGCGCTGGAGCAGCGCCCACGCACCGCAGCGGAGGACAAATCCGCCGTTTACGAGGAGGCGTCGGCGCATCTGACCGAGGCCATGCGCGTCCGCGAGGACTGGCAGGGCCAGGTTGACGAAGCGCGGGTCTGGATGGCAGGCAAGGCCGGCAGCTTCATCACAGAACTCGAGAAGCTCGACGCGCAGGGCCGCCGGCTGGAATCGGTCATCGCCGCCTGCCTGCCGAGCCTGACCTCTCGGGTGGCCAAGCCCGGAGAAACGCCGGCCCGCGGGGGCGGGACCTCGGTGGAGGAGATCACCGATCCGCTGGCTGCGCTCAAGGCCTGCGGGATGAGCTGGGTGACCGCGAAGCAGACCTACGGCGCAGACAAGACGCAGATGCAGAAGCTGGCGGATTTTCGGCAGAAGATCGTCGATGACTGGCTCAAGGAAAATCTTGGGCCGTGGGGCATGAAAGTCGGGCCGGACCTGGGCTGGGTTTCGGTCGGCAGCCAGGATCCGACCTCGGATTACGACATCAGCATCAACAAGCATGGTGCCAAGGGCGAGGAGCGGCGGCTGGATTTCGAGCTCGTCAAGGACTTCAACGCCTGGTTCCGCGGCAAGTTCGGGGCCGAGGCTGGTACCGTGTTCGATACCAACCTCTATGCCGCCGCCCCGAGCATGGTCACCGAAAAGGATCCGGATGCGGCCGACACCAATGATGTCGCTGCCCTGATGAAGCTGCGTCGCTACATGAGCTCCGGCGAGTTCGAGGCATTCCGGGTGGAGACCATGAAGGCGTGCGGCAAAAATGACAAGCAACGCGCCGCGGTGGAACGGCAATTCGCCGAGGCCGACACCAATTTCCGCATCGTGATGTCGGAACTGCTGCTGGCCGGCAAGAACCGTCTGGAACAACGCATCTCCTCCCGGGAGGGGCAGGGACTACAGCCCGAGGAAACGCGCAAGCTGGATGGCGAAGAGCGCAAGCTGCTGGGCGAGGTGGTGGATTACCTTGGCCGAAGCCGTCAGGCGTCGGGCATTGCCTTGTATGACCTGCAGGACGAGGCCGAAGCGCTGGCCCATGAGCTCGACCATGCGCTGAAAGATGCCACCCTTCTCGCCACCAACGAGCTCTACGCTGACAAGAAGGGCGATGTCCGCGGCAACGAGATGGTCATGCTGGTGCTGCAGGACCTGAACAAGGCGCTCGCCGGGTCGAAGCCGGACAAGGAAGCGCTGGTCAAAGTGCTCAAGAGCGCCGCAGGGATGCTGACAAAGATCAAGATCGGGGGGAGCCCAGTCGAGTCCGGCGCGATCGATACCGCCCTCAAGGCGCTGGAAGGAGACGACGAGAGCGGCTTTAACGACGCGCTGAGCACGCTGAAATCGAGCCTCGAGTCTGAGCTTGGAATGCGACGGATCCAGCTGGGGAGCGCGACCGCGATCGGGATGTTCTTCGCTAACGAGGCGTATCAGAGCGATGGTCCGTTCGCCCATGTGGTCACCGCCACCCAGGCCGCGGAATCCGAGGCCACGGCCGGGGTTGTGGCGCATCGTGCCTCCGCGCTGACCGACGAGGACAGGAAGGGGCAGGATGCGAAGCACCAGGTGGCGTTCGGGCTGGCCGGAGGTAAGGCACAGTTCGGGCAATTACCCGAGGAGGAACAGGGCAGGCTGCTGAAGCAGGCGGGCACCGAGATCGACACCGCAGTCAAGAAGCTGAAGGAAGAGCGTCAGGGCGCGATGTCACCCGAGCAGTGCCTGCAATCCTTCAACGAACAACTCGGCGATTTCCTCAAGGACCTCGAACACTACGGAGAGGAGGCACCGGGCAAGGCGATCATCCAGTCGTCGAAATATCTCGACCGGCTGCTGGATGCGGTCCGGCTGCTGGCCGACAAAAAGATGTTCGACGCCGACTCCTCGCTGCTCGAGGCGCTGCGCACCGAGATCGCGTTGCAGGGGCGAATCAAGGGCGAGCTGATCGCGGCGCGGAAGGGAAACCTGATGCTGATGCCGCAAGAAGAGAACGGCCCTCCGGTGGATCAGGAGGAGCAGCGCCGCGCCTATGCCTGCGATTTCATGAAGCAGTTGGGGGTCACCAGCCTCGCCGGGCTGGCAAGGAAATACGTGGGGCTTGGGGTGAAAATCAACGCCGCCGCGCGCCGCGCCCTGGCCGGGTAGGTGCGCGCTCACCCCAGCGCGAACACCGTGATCACCACCTGCCCCGCCCGTCGCTCGCCGGTCGCGACGAACACATGGTCCATCAGCCAGGCATGCGGCCCGGGCGGCGCCTCGAAGCTCGGGCTGGCGCGGAAATAATACTCCGACGCTGCGACCGATTCGCCCGCCGCCAGTCGCGCCAGCACCTCCGGCGTGCCGCGGCGCAGGCCGCGATTGACCACCGAGATCAGGGTGCCGTCATCGGCGCGCAGCGCGTAGCGCGCGACCAGCGCCGCGGTGCCGTCC
>JAKBCO010000203.1 GCA_021807785.1 Pseudomonadota bacterium | reverse complement strand
GCCCGACGCCGGGGCGGTGGGGGCCAGGCTGCTATGGCCGGACGGGCGGTTGCAGGAAGCCGGCGGCATCGTCTGGCGCGACGGCTCGGGCTGGAACTGGGGCCGTGGGGAGGACCCGGAGCGGCCCGAATACAACTATGTCCGCGAGGTCGATTACTGCTCGGCCGCGGCGCTGATGGTCCCGCGCGCGATCTTCGCCGCCCTCGGCGGTTTCGATCCCGCCTTCGCCCCGGCCTATTGCGAGGATTCCGATCTGGCGTTCCGCCTGCGCGCGGCGGGCTACAAGGTGCTCTATCAGCCGGCGGCGGCGGTGGTGCATGTGGAAGGCGCGAGCCACGGCACCGATCCGACGCAGGGCGGCAAGGTCTATCAGACCCTCAATCGGGCGCGGTTCCTGCGCCGCTGGGGGGCGGACCTCGCCGCCAACCACGCGCCGAACGGGCAGCGCGTGCTGCGGGCCCGCGAACGCGGCTTCGGCCGCCAGCTGGTGCTGGTGGTGGATCATTACGTCCCAGAACCGGACCGCGACGCCGGCTCGCGCACCGTCGCGGGGTTTCTGGAGGCGCTGCTGGACGCCGGGGCGATGGTGAAGTTCTGGCCGGCGAACGGCGCCGATACCCCGGGCTATGCCGCCGCCCTGCGCCAGCGCGGGGTGGACGTGCTGACCGGCGCCGGCTCGCTGCCGCGCTGGCTTGCCCGGCATGGGGGCGAGCTCGACCTCGCGCTGCTGAGCCGGCCGGAGGTGGCGCTGGAGGCGCTGCCGGCGCTGCGCCGCCTCTCCCGCGCGCGCATCGTCTATTACGGGCACGATCTGCATTTCCATCGCCTGCGGCTGGCGGCGCGCCGCGCCGGCTTGGGGGATGCCAAAGGGGATGCCAAAGGGGATGCCAAAGGGGATGCCAGGGCGGCGCGGATGGAGCGGATCGAACGCTGGGTCTGGCGGGAGGTGGACCGCGTGCTCTACCCCGCGGAGGCCGAGGCGATCACCGCCGCCGGCATGGAGCCGGGCATCGACGCCCGGGCCGTGCCCGCCTTCGGCTTCGCGCAATTCGGCGCCGAGCGCGACCCGCCCGCCGGCGCCGACATCCTGTTCGTCGGCGGCTTCGCCCATCCGCCGAATGCCGAGGCGCTGGGCTGGTTCGTGAGCGCGATCCTGCCGCGGATCCGGGCCGTGGTGCCGGCGGCGCGGCTGGTGATCGCGGGGTCGCACCCCACCCAAGCGGTGCGCGCCCTGGCGGGGCCGGGGATCGTGCTGCACGCGGATGTGCCGGCGCCGGCGCTGCGCGATCTCTACGCCGCGGCGCGGGTAGCGGTGGCGCCGCTGCTGGTGGGGGCCGGGGTGAAGCTGAAAGTGGCGGAGGCGCTGGCCGAGGGCACGCCGCTGGTCACCACCCCGATCGGCGCCCAGGGTCTGGGCGGGCTGCCGGCCGGGATCGCCGCGTCGGCGGAGGCGTTCGCCGCCGCGGTGGCCGGGTTGCTGACCGACGATGCCGCCTGGCGGGCGCGCAATCGCGCGGCCCTGGCCTATGCGCGGGCGGAGCTGGGCATGGCCGCGATGCGGCGCGGCGTGCTCAGCGCGGTCGGGCTGGACGCGCCGGCGCCGGCGGCCCGGGCGGCGTGAGCGGCGGGGGCTATTCCGCCGCCAGCACCTTGCGCGGCGCGGTCTGCACCAGCGGGGCCAGCGCCGCCGCGCCGAACGACCGCGCCCGGCGTTCGTTGCCGACCGCACCATAAAGCGTGGAACGCTGCGCCGGCGCGCGGCCGATGCGGCGGATCAGCGCTTCCATCGCCTCCGGCGGGAACTCCTGGCCGTGCTCGGTGCCGGCGGCCCGCGAGATGCTTTCGTTCATCAAGGTCCCGCCCAGGTCGTTGGCGCCGGCGCGCAGGCACGCCTCGGCCCCCTCCGGCCCCATCTTCACCCACGAGGTCTGGATGTTCGGGATCAGCGGGTGCAGCGCCAGCCGCGCCACCGCGTGCATCAGCACCGCCTCGCGGAAGGTGGGCCCCTTGCGGGCGAGGCCGCGCAGATACATCGGCGCTTCCATATGCACGAACGGCAGCGGCACGAATTCGGTGAAGCCGCCGGTTTCCGCTTGCAGGTCGCGTAGCGCCAGCAGATGGCGCGCCCAGCTGTCGGGCCGCTCGACATGGCCGTACATGATGGTGGCGGTGGTGCGGAGCCCGATGCGGTGCGCCGCCGCCACCACCGCGAGCCACTGGCCGGTCATGATCTTGTCGGGCGCGATCACCTGGCGCACCGGATCGTCGAGGATCTCGGCCGCGGTGCCGGGCAGGGTGCCGAGCCCGGCTGCTTTCAGCCGGGCCAGGAACTCCGGCACGCCGATGCCGAGTGTGGCGGCGCCTTGCGTCACCTCCAGCGGCGAGAAGGCGTGGATATGCATCCCCGGCACTTCGGCGCGGATGGCGCGGCAGATGCTCAGGTAGGTCTCGCCGGTGTAGTCGGGGTGGATGCCGCCTTGCAGGCAGACCTCGGTGGCGCCGCGATCCCAGGCTTCGCGGACACGGCGGGTGATCTCGGGCAGGTCGAGGTCGTAGGGCGCGCCGCGCAGCGCCTCGTGCGTCTTGCCTTTCGAGAAGGCGCAGAACTTGCAGCGGTAGTAGCAGATGTTGGTGTAGTTGATGTTGCGGTTGACCACGTAGCGGACGGTCTCGCCGGAAACCGCGCGGCGCAGGGCGTCGGCGGCTTCGGTCAGGTGGGCGTAGTCGGCATCGCGGGCGGCGAACAGATGGGCGATGTCCGCCACCTCGAGCCGGCTGCCGCCGGCGGCGCGCTCCACGGTCGCGGCGAGCCGCGCCTCCGCGGCGGCGAGGCGCGGGGCGGGCAGCACCGGGGCCACGGCGCGGCCGGGGGCCCATCCGTCCTCGCGCGCCAGCCCGTCGGCGTCCATCGCCCGGCGGAGGGCGGCGGCGATCGGCGGCGCGCACCAGGTCTCGGCGGCGAAGGCGAAGGCGGGATAGACCGGCAGGCGCGGGGCCAGCACTTTCCCGGCGGCGGCGGAATGGTCCGCCAGGGCGTCGATCTCCGGCCACGGCGCTTCCGGGTTCACGTGATCGCGCGTCACCGGGGAGATGCCGCCCCAGTCGTCGATGCCGGCCGCGATCAGCCGCGGGTAGGTGCCGGGGGAGAGGTTGGGCGGGGCTTGCAGATGCACGTCCTCGGGCAGGATCAGCCGCGCGCAGGCGAGCGTCCAGAGCAGCTCCTCGAGCTCCGGTTCCGCCGCCGCCGCCATCCGCGTGCCGGGCTTGGCGCGGAAGTTCTGCACGATCACTTCCTGGATATGCCCGCCCTCGGCGTGCCGGGCGGCGATCTCGCGCAGCGCCGCCAGCCGCTCGGCGCGGGTCTCGCCGATGCCGATCAGGATGCCGGTGGTGAAGGGCACGCGCGCCGCGCCGGCCAGGCGCAGCGTCTCGATCCGCGCCGCCGGGTGCTTGTCGGGGGAGCCGTGATGCGGCCCGCCCGGCGCGCAGAGGCGCTCGGCGGTGGATTCCAGCATCAGCCCCTGGCTGGCCGAGACGGCGCGCAGGGCGGCAAGGTCGTCGGCGCCCATCACGCCGGGATTCACATGCGCCAGCAGCCCGGTTTCCTTCAGGACCAGCGCGCACATCGCGGCGAGGTAGGACAGCGTGCTGGGATGGCCGAGCTCCGCCAGCGCCTCCCGCGCCGCGCGGTAGCGGCGTTCGGGCTTGTCGCCCAGGGTGAACAGCGCCTCGGTGCAGCCGGCCGCGGCGCCGGCCCGGGCGATCGCCAGCACCTGCGCGGGGCTCAGGAACGCGGCTTCGCCGCGGCGGGGCGCATGGGCGAAGGTGCAGTAGTGGCAGACGTCGCGGCAGAGCTGGGTGAGCGGAATGAAGACCTTGCGCGAATAGGTGATGATGCGTCCGAAGGCGGCGTCGCGCCTGGCGGCGGCCTCCGCCATCAGGGCGGGAAGCGGGGCGGCGAGCAGGGCGTCGTCGGTCATGGCGCGGCGATCAGGTCGGCGGCGAAACGGTGCAGGCGCTCGGTGGTCTCGGCGAGGCCGGGGGCTTGCAGCACCACGATGATCTCGTCGGCCCCGGCTTCGGCGAAGGCGGCGGCGTCGGCGCGCAAGGTGGCGGCGTCGCCGGTGAAGCGCTGGCGGGTGCCGTCGGGCAGGCGCTTCGGCTCCCATTCGATCGGCTTGAACCAGAGCAGCACGGTGGCGAGCTCCGCCGGGTCGCGCCCGGCCGCCTCGGCCGCCGCGCGCAGCCGGGCGATGCCGGCGGCCAGGCGTTCGGGGGTATCGAGCGGGGATTCGTGGTTGTGCGAGGCCGGGTACCAGGCATCGCCGAAGCGGGCGGTGCGGCGCAGTGCCGCATCCGATTCGCCGCCGACCCAGATCGGCACCCGCGGCTGCACCGGCTTGGGGCGGAACAGCAGTTCCTGGAAGGTCACGTCGCGGCCGGCGAGGGAGGGGGCTTCCTCCTCCCACAGCGCGCGCATCGCCGCCAGATAGGCATCCGTCACCGCGCCGCGACGGGTGAAGGGCGGCGCGCCGAGGGGGGCGTATTCCTCCGCCATCCAGCCCACCCCGACGCCGGCGATCAGCCGTCCGGCCGACAGCACATCGACGGTGGCCAGCATCTTCGCCGCCACCACCGCCGGCCGGTAGGGCACCACCAGCACCGAGGGCAGCAGCTTCACCCGCGCGGTGATCCCGGCGAGGTAGCAGAGCGCGCCGATCACATCGAGGCACTCGCCGGTCTGGGCGCCGACCCAGACGCCGTCGTCGGTATAGGGGTAGCGGGTGGCGACCGCGCGCGGCAGGACCAGCCGGTCCGGGATGCCGATGCTGGCATAGCCCAGCGCGTCGGCGGCGCGCGCGACCGCGCCCAGCCCCGCGGGCCCCGCCAGCGCGCCGCGGGCGCCGATATGGATACCGAACCTCACCGTGTTCCCCCACCTTCCAGGCGAGGCGGCATCCTGTGCTAGGCTCCCCGCCAACGCAAACACCCGGCGGAGGAAGCCTATGCAGATCGGATGCAGCGCGCCCACCAGCGGCCCCCTGACCGACCCCGACAGCATCGCGCGCATCGCCACCGAGGCCGAGATGCTGGGCTTCGCCTATGTGACGGTGAGCGATCACCTCATCATCCCGACCGACATCGCCTCCCGCTACCCCTATACCGACAGCGGCGAGTTTCCCTCCGGCGCGCGGGTGGACCGGCACGAGCAGCTGATGACGGCGATGTTCATCGCCGCCAAGACCTCGAAGCTGCGCATCGTCACCTCGGTGATGGTGGTCCCGCACCGCCCGCCGGTGCTGACCGCGAAGCTGGTGGCGACGCTCGATGTGCTGTCCAAGGGGCGGATCACGCTCGGCATCGGCGCCGGCTGGATGGAGGAGGAGTTCGCCGCCGTCGGCACGCCGCCCTTCGCCGAGCGCGGCGCGGTGACCGACGAGACGATGCGCGCCTGCCGCGAGCTCTGGACCAGCGACGATCCGACCTTCGCGGGCAAATACGTGCGCTTCGGCAACGTGGTGTTCCAGCCCAAGCCGGTGCAGCGGCCGATCCCGATCTGGGTGGGGGGCGAGAGCGGCCCGGCGCTGCGGCGCACCGCCGCCTATGCCGATGCCTGGTACCCGATCGGCACCAATCCGGCGCATCCGATGGACACGCTGAGCCGCTACAAGGCGGGCGTCGCGCGGCTGCGCGGACTGGTGGAGAAGGCCGGGCGGGATCCGGGCGCGGTGGGGCTCGCCTATCGGGTGTCCTCCAACCCCGAGGCCCAGCCCAAGGGCACCGTCGAGGGGGAGCGCAAGCTGTTCACCGGCGGGGCGGCGGATTTCGCCGGCGATCTCCGCGCGCTGGGGGAGGTCGGCGTGACCTCGGTGGATTTCGGGCTGTTCGGGCGCGACCTTGCCGCCACGCTCGACAACATGCGCCGCTTCCGCGACGACGTGATGGCGAAGGTCTAGCGCCATGCGTCTCGGCATGACCCTGAAG
>JAKBCO010000202.1 GCA_021807785.1 Pseudomonadota bacterium | reverse complement strand
AATATGTACTCAATCTCTCCCCCCTTCAACCCCCTCCACACCCTCTTTCCCCCGCCCGCGCCCCGGCGCAGCATCGCCGCAAAACCGCCGCCCCGGGGAGACCGTCATGCACCCATCCTCCACCCCCCACATCGCCATCGTCGGCGCCGGCATCGGCGGCCTCGCCGCGGCGATCGCCCTCGGCCGCGTCGGCATCGACGTTTCCGTCCACGAGCAGGCCCGCGCCTTCGCCCGCGTCGGCGCCGGGGTGCAGATGCTGCCCAACGCCTGCCACGCGCTGCGCGGCCTCGGGCTGCTCGAGCGCCTCGAAACCGCCGGCTTCCAGCCCTTCTCGCATCTCAACCGGGCCTGGGATTCGGGCGAGGTGGTGCGCGAACTGCCGATGCCGCCCACCCTCTACGGCGCCCCGTTCCTCTGCCTCCATCGCGCCACCCTGCACCAGGCGCTGGCCGAGGCGGTGCCCGCCGGGCGCATCCATCTCAACCGCCGCCTCGCCGGCATCGAATCCGCCGGCGCCCGCCATCGCCTGGTCTTCGCCGACGGCACCCGCACCGAGGCCGACGCCGTGATCGGCGCCGACGGCGTCCATTCCGTCACCCGCGCCCTGCTGTTCGGCCCCGACGCGCCGCTGCACAAGGGCCGCATCGCCTATCGCGCCGTCTTCCCCGCCGCCCGGATCGAAGGCCCGGGCATCCGCCCCTCCCGCACCAAATGGTGGGGAACCGACCGTCATATCGTGATCTACTACACCGACGCCGCCCGCTCGGAGGTCTATCTGGTCACCTCGGTGCCCGAACCCGGGGATTTCATCACCGCCGAATCCTGGTCCGCCGCCGGCGACGTGGCCGAGCTGCGCGCCGCCTTCGCCGGCTTCCACCCGGAAGTCCGCGCGGTGCTGGACGCCTGCCCCGCCTGCCACAAATGGGCGATCCTGGAGCGCGAGCCGATGCCGCGCTGGGGCGAGGGCGCGATCACCCTGCTCGGCGACGCCTGCCACCCGATGACCCCCTACATGGCCCAGGGCGCGGCGACCTCGATCGAGGACGCGGTGATCCTGGCCCGCTGCCTCGACGGCGCCGCCGACCTCCCGGCCGCGCTCGCCCGCTACGCCGCCACCCGCCAGCCCCGCACCGCGCGCATCCAGGGGATCAGCAGCGCCAACACCTGGATGCATGGCGGCACCGACGATCCGGGCTGGCTCTACGGCTACGACGCGTGGTCGGTGCCGCTGGCGGCGTAGTGTCCTGCCCCTGAAATGCCTGCCCATTGCAGGGACCAGCAGGCCACTGAAAACAAACGGCTGTTGTCCCGATTCATGGTGACGCCATTTGCGCATCGGGACAATAGCGCGTCAGGCGCACCCAGGGCGGAGCCGGGGCGCGGAGGGCGGCGAACTCGCCCAGCGGATCATAGCCCGGCATCAGCGCCGCCAGGGCCGCATCCCGCGCCGCGGCGGGGTGGGAATAGAGTTCGCACAGCCCCGCCGGCAGCACCGGCCACAGCGCCGCCAGCCGCGCCGCGGTCATGTGCCCGGTCCAGTGCAGGCCGAACACCGCATCCGGCACGACGAGCCCGGCCCGCCGCGCCTGCGCGCGCAGAAGCCGCGACCACAGGAACAGCGCCCGGTCCCCGAGCCCCGGCCGCCCGCCCGCTTGCGCCAGCAGCGCCGGCGGCTCGGCCGGCACCCGCAGCGCGCGCAGCCCGTGCCGGCGCCCGGCGGCGATCATCATCCGCCCCACCACCGGGTGCAGATGCATGTGCTTGTGGGCGTCGGCGTGATCGAGCGTCAGCCCGGTGGCGGCGAAGGCGGCGAACTGGGCCGCGATCTCGGCGGCCAGCTGGCGGCGGACCCGCGGATGGAACGCATAGCGCAGCCCGAGCCGCAGCTGGTCCGAGGGAAACCGCCCGTCGGGACCGACCAGATCGGGAATCTCCCGCGGCCCCAGCACCGCCGGCCCCTCGATCACCACCAGATGCAGCCCCACCGCGAGGCCGGGCAGGGCGCGGGCACGGCGGACCGCATCGGCGGCGGCGGGGCCGGCCACCATCAGGCTGGCGGCGGTCAGGATGCCGTCGCGATGGGCGTGTTCGACCGCGTCGTTGACCGCTTCGGAGAGACCGAAATCATCGGCGGTGACGATGACCCGCCGCTCGCCCCGGCCGCCTGCGACGCCCGCCCGCGACGTCCCCGGCTCCCCGTCAAGCCCGGCCATGACGGGCGGTCGCATCGGGGCCGGCCCCAACCGGCGCCCCGGCCGCATCCCGCGCCTCGTAGGCCTCCACGATCCGCGCCACCAGCGGATGGCGCACCACATCCCGCGCCCCGAACCGCACCACCCGGATCCCCCCCACCCCCTCGAGGGTCCCCAGCGCGTCGCTGAGGCCGGAGGTCACCCCCGGCGGCAGGTCGATCTGCGTCAGATCCCCGGTCACCACCATCCGCGTGCCCTCGCCCATCCGGGTGAGGAACATCTTCATCTGCATCGCCGTGGTGTTCTGCGCCTCGTCCAGGATCACATAGGCATGGGCCAGCGTGCGCCCGCGCATGAAGGCCAGCGGCGCCACCTCGATCTCGCCATTGGCCATCCGCCGCTGCACCTGCTCGGCCGGCAGCATGTCGTGCAGCGCGTCGTAGAGCGGCCGCAGATAGGGATCGACCTTCTCCTTCATGTCGCCGGGCAGGAAGCCCAGCCGCTCCCCGGCCTCCACCGCCGGGCGCGAGAGCACGATGCGGTCCACCTTGCCATCCAGCAGCATCGCCACCGCCTGCGCCACCGCCAGATAGGTCTTGCCGGTGCCGGCGGGCCCCACCGCGAACACCATCTCGGCCGCCGCCAGCGCCTCGATATAGGCCCCCTGCCCGGCGCTGCGCGGCCCCACCGCGCCGCGGCGGGTGCGAATCGCCGGCTGGTCGGCCAGCGGCAGCCGCGGGTCGGCATCGGCATCGGCCAGCCGGATCGCCGCCTCCACCTCCGCCCGGCCCACCGCCTCGCCGCGCTCCAGCCGCCGCCAGAGCCCGCCCAGCGCCGCCTGCGCCGCCGCGACGCGCGCGGGATCGCCGGCGATCGCCACCCGGTTGCCCCGGCACGACACCCGCACCCCCAATCCTTGTTCGATGCGCGCCAGGTGGCGATCATGGTCGCCCAGCAGCAGCGGCAGCAGCGCGTTGTCGTTGAACTGGAGGGTGACGGTTCGGGCGGGGGCGAGGCCGGCGGGCTGGCTCAAGCTGCGTGTCTCTCCTCGATGCGGGCGGCGAGCGAATTCGGGTGCGCCGCGGTGATTTCGACCCAGGTCTCGGTGCCGATCAGGGCGGCGGGCGCCGGGAAATGCACCGGTTGCAGCCACGGGCTGCGGGCGGCGAGCTGGCCCGGGTGGCGCCCCGGCCCGGTCACCAGCACCGGGACGCGCCGGCCCACCAGGGCCTGGTTGAAGGCCGCCTGCTGGCCGCGCAGCAGCGCCTGCAATTCGGCCAGGCGGCGCTCCTTCTCCGCCTCCGGCACCTGCTCCGGCGCGTCGGCCGCCGGCGTGCCGGGGCGGGGCGAGTATTTGAAGCTGAACGCCTGGGCGAAGCCGATCTCGCGCACCAGCGCCAGGGTGGCGGCGAAATCCGCCTCCGTCTCCCCGGGATGGCCGACGATGAAATCGGAGGACAGCGCGATCCCCGGGCAGGCCGCCCGCAGCGCCGCGATCCGCCCGCGATAGAAGGCCGCGTCATGGCCGCGATTCATCGCCTTCAGCACCCGGTCCGACCCCGACTGCACCGGCAGGTGCAGGAACGGCATCAAGGCCGGAATGTCACGATGGGCGGCGATCAGATCGTCGGTCAGCTCGCGCGGGTGCGAGGTGGTGTAGCGCAGCCGCGCCAGCCCCGGCAGCGCCGCCAGCGCTTCGAGCAACCGCGCCAGCGACCAGGCGCGCCCGTCGGTCCCGGCGCCGTGCCAGGCGTTCACGTTCTGGCCGAGCAGGGTGATCTCCCGCGCCCCCTCCGCCACCAGCCGGCGCGCCTCCTCCAGGATCGCCGCCGCCGGGCGCGAGCTCTCGGCGCCGCGCGTATAGGGCACCACGCAGAACGCGCAGAACTTGTCGCAGCCTTCCTGGATGGTCAGGAAGGCGGTGACGCGCGCGGCGCCGGCGACCGGCGGCGGCAGATGGGCGAACTTGTCCTCGGCCGGGAACTCGGTATCCAGCACCGGCACCCCGGGGCTGGCCTCGGCGCGGGCGAGCAGCGCCGGCAGCCGGTGATAGGTCTGCGGGCCGACCACGATATCGACGAACGGGGCGCGCGCGAGCAGCGCCTCCCCCTCGGCCTGGGCGACGCAGCCGGCGACCGCCAGGATCAGCCGCCCGCCGGCGGCGGCGCGCGCCTGCTGGACCCGGCGCAGCCGGCCGAGTTCCGAGAACAGCTTCTCCGCCGCCTTCTCGCGGATGTGGCAGGTGTTGAGGATGACCAGATCGGCCTCCTCCGCCGTCGCCGCGGCGCCGAAGCCCGCCGGCGCCAGCGCGTCCGCCATGCGGGCGCTGTCGTGGACGTTCATCTGGCAGCCCCAGGTCTGAACGTGCAGCTTGCGTGAGTGGTCCATGGTCAACGCGCTCCGCCGGGCCGCGCGACGGGGCGCGGGGCGGGAGACATCCGGCGGGGCGGCGTCGGGGTCAAGCGCACGCGGACGGGGGGACTCCATGGCGGTTCGGCCGCCGAGTGTGGGGGCAGGGTGCCGGCGCTTGTCAACGCCGAATTCCGCCCCAAGGCCCGCTCACGCCCCAAGGCGCGCTCACGCCCAAAGGCGCGCTCACGCCCCCGGGGGCGCTCACGCGAAGGCTGGCCGCGACGCTGGCCCCGGCAGCGGGGCGCTGATCGGCTCGGCCGGCCGGTTCTGCCTGAGGCAGGCGGCGCCGTCGGCCACCACCCGCCAGACCGCCCCGGCCAGCGCCTTGCGGTCCGGCCACTGCGCCGGGTCGATCGGCGCGTGCAGCAGCACCGTGGCGCGCATCCCCCGATGCCGGCCCAGCCGCCAGTAATGCCCGGCGAGGTCCATATCGCCATACCAGGCAAACAGCGGCCGCGTGGCCCGCCCGGTCGGCAGGCCCGCGAGCCGGTCATAGACGATGGAGACCGGCTGGATCAGCGGCGGCGCCGCGCCCTCGGCCACCGCGAAGAAGGCGCTGCGGAACGGCATCACCCGCGAGCCGTCGGAGGTGGTGCCCTCCGGGAACAGCACCAGATTGTCGCCGCGGTCCAACCGCGCCCGCAGCGCGTCGCGCTCCCGCCCGGTGGCGCCGCGCTGGCGGGAGACGAACTCGGTGCGCCCGAGCCGGGCCACCCAGCCGATCACCGGCCAGGCGCCGATTTCCGACTTGGCGACGAAGCAGCCGGGCAGCTCCGCCCCCAGCACCGGGATATCCAGCCATGAGGAGTGGTTGGAGACGAAGACCACCCCGCGCCGCGCCCCCAGGCTGGCCGGGCGGGCACCGATCACCCGCACGCGGATGCCGAGCAGGTGGCAGACCACCGCCCAATAGGCACGGGCGAACCAGACCTTGCCCGCCCCCGGGGCCGCCAGCAGCAGCGCCTGCACCGCCATCGCGGGCAGGGTCCAGAGCGCCACCGCCCCGGCCCGCGCGACGGCGCGCGCCGAGCCGCGCAGCACCCGCTGATGGCGCTTGCGAAAGAGGAAATCGACGGTGGCCGGGTCCATCCCGCCGCCGGGCGGGATCATCGGACCATCGGCGCGGCGGAGGCGGCGGGGGGCGGCGTCCATGACCCGCACGTAATCCCGCCTCGGCGACGGGACAATGGCAGGCGCGTGACGTTGCCGAGACAACCGTCCGAGCACCTGCCAACACCGCGCCGTCCGCCCCGGGGCGGATGGTCGGGTCGAGCCCGGCCATGACGGGACCACAATGGCCGCCCCCGCCGGGCCACCAAACTAAATTCCCCATCGTCCAGGATATTCTTCTTGACACCCCACCCGCGTTCGCGCTACAACCCCTCGGTCATCAACCGCCCAGGACCCCGCGC
>JAKBCO010000201.1 GCA_021807785.1 Pseudomonadota bacterium | reverse complement strand
GACCCCGCCGCGCCGGCCCATCCCCCGCGCGGCACCCTGGCCGCCTTCCGCACCATGCCGCTCGCCCCGCTGCTCGCCACCCTGGCGGTGCAGACCTTCGCCACCATGGCGCTGTTCTCGGTGCCCACCGCGGCGCCGGCGATCGCGCGCGACCTCGCGGTGCCCGGCTCGCTGATCGGCATGTTCGTCTCGCTGGTCTATGGTGTCGGCATCGTCTCGGCGCTGCTCTCGCCCGGCTTCGTGCATCGCTACGGGGCGGTGCGGGTGACGCAGATCACCCTGGTCGCGGTGCTGGCGATGCTGGCGACCGGCACCGCCGACGGGGTCGCGGGCCTGGCCATGGGCGCGGTGGTGCTGGGCCTCGCCTATGGCGCCATCGCCCCGGCCAGCACCCATCTTCTGGTGCCGCAGACGCCGCGGGCGGTGTTCAACCTGGTGATGTCGCTGCGTCAGATCGGGGTGCCGCTGGGCGGCGTGCTGGGGGCGCTGTTCATTCCGCCGCTGGTGCTGCATTTCGGCTGGCGCGGCGCGCTGCGCTGGGAGGCGCTGCCGGTGGCGCTGCTGCTGGTGGCGCTGCAACCGGCCCGCCGCGCCTGGGATACCGACCGCGACCCGACCTGGCGTCTGGGCGGCGGGGCGCTGATGCAGCCGCTGCGCCTGATCCGCGAGGATGCCGCGCTGCGCCGCCTGTCGGTCGCCAGCTTCGTCTATTCCGGCGTGCAGCTCTGTTTCATCGCCTTCATGACGGTCCAGCTCACGTCACAGGTAAGGGTGGGGCTGGTGCAGGCGGGGCTGGCGCTGGCGCTCTATCAGGTGGCCGGCTCGGCCAGCCGCCCGGTCTGGGGCTGGGTGGCGGACCGGTTCATGGCCCCGGGCCGGCTGCTGGCGTGGCTCGGCATCGCCATGGCGGCGGCGGCGCTGGCCACCGGCCGGTTCGGCCCCGGCTGGCCCTGGGGGGTGGTGCTGGCGGTGGCGGTGTTCGCCGGCGCCACCGCCTCCGGCTTCACCGGCGTCGCCTATGCCGAATATGCACGGCTGGGCGGGGCGCGGCGGACCGAAGCGACGGGTCTCGGCACCGCGGCGATGTTTGCCGGGGTGATGCTGATGCCCTCGGCCTTCGGCGCCGCGGTGACGGCGCTGGGCGGGTGGTTCCTGCCCTATGCGGGGCTGGCGGCGGTCTCGGTGCTGGCGGCCTGGACGGTGTGGTGAGGCGCGGTCAGTCGGGCGCGCGCGCCGCGACCCCCGCCGCCGCCAGCAGGCGCACCGCTCGACGGTCGAACGAGACGAAGCTCTCCGCGCCGAGCGCGCGGCCGGCGAAGGCGATGGCGCCATCGGCGAAATCCCCGCCCGCCTCCAGCATCCGTATTCCCGCCTCGGCGGCCGGACGATCCACCGCCACGTTGGCGCTGTCGATCAGCCGGCGCAGCAGCGCCGCGATCTCCCCGCCGCGGGCGGCGTAGCCCTTGGCGAGCACCCAGACCAGTTCGCACAGCACCGGCAGCGGCAGCGCGATCAGCTCGGCTTCGGCCAGGAGGGTCTGCGCGAGCCTGGCCTGGACGGGGTCGTCCTCGGCGATGGCGCGGACCAGGATGTTGGTATCGGCGGTGATCCTCACCGCTGGCCGGCCCAGCCCTCGGTGGCGATCCGCTCGATCTCGTCGAGGCTGAGATGCGGCCCGTCCGGGCGGCGCAGCGCGCCGAACAGGTCGGAGACCTTGCCCGACTGGGGCGCGGCCCGCACTTCCAGCCGCCCGTCGGGCAGCTTCTCCACGGCAAGCCGCTGGCCCGGGCGCAGGCCGAGATGGGCCAGCACGTCCTTGCGCAGGGTGACCTGGCCCTTGGCGGTGATGGTGAGGGTGCTCATGGGGAGAAATGTAAGGGGGAATATCCTTACTGTCAAGCGCGCCGTCGCGCCCGCCCCCGGACCGGCACCGAGGCCGGCAGCAGCGGTGCCAGGAACCGCCCGGTATGGCTCTCCGCGCAGGCGGCGATGACCTCCGGCGGGCCTTCCGCGACGATCCGCCCGCCGCCATCCCCACCCTCCGGTCCCAGATCGAGGATCCAGTCCGCGGTCTTGATGACTTCCAGATTGTGCTCGATCACCACCACCGTATTGCCCTGGTCCACCAGCGCGTGCAGCACGTCGAGCAGCTTGCGCACGTCCTCGAAATGCAGCCCGGTGGTCGGCTCGTCCAGAATGTAGAGCGTGCGCCCGGTGGCCCGCCGCGCCAGTTCCTTGGAAAGCTTGATCCGCTGCGCCTCCCCGCCCGAAAGCGTGGTCGCCTGCTGGCCGAGGCTGATGTAGCCCAGCCCCACCTGTTGCAGGATGCGCAGCCGGTCGCGGATACGCGGCTGGGCGGAGAAATACGGCACCGCCTCATCGACCGTCATCGCCAGCACCTCGGCGATGGATTTGTCACGGAACTTGATCTCCAGCGTCTCCCGGTTGTAGCGGCGGCCCTTGCAGGTGTCGCAGGTGACGAACACGTCGGGCAGGAAGTGCATCTCGATCTTCAGCACGCCGTCGCCCTGGCAGGCCTCGCAGCGCCCGCCCTTCACGTTGAAGCTGAAGCGGCCGGGCTTGTAGCCGCGGGCGCGGCTGTCCGGCAGTTCGGCGAACCAGTCGCGGATGGGGGCGAACAGATCGGTGTAGGTGGCGGGGTTGGAGCGCGGCGTGCGCCCGATCGGCGACTGGTCGATGTCGATGATCTTGTCGAGCAATTCGAGCCCGTCGATGCGCTCGTGCGGCGCCGGCACCTCGCCCGACCCCATCAGCTTGCGCGAGGCGGCGCGATAGAGCGTATCGACCACCAGGGTGGATTTTCCTCCGCCCGAGACGCCGGTGACGCAGGTGAACGTGCCCAGCGGGAAAGCCGCCGTCAGCGCCTTGAGGTTGTTCCCGCGCGCGCCCACCACGGTGACCGCGCGATCCGCCTGTGCCGGCCGCCGCAGCGCCGGCACCGGGATGCGCTTGCGCCCCGACAGATAGGCGCCGGTGAGCGAATCCGGATGCGCCGCCACCTCGGCCGGCGTGCCCTCCGCCACCACCCGCCCGCCATTCACGCCGGCTTCCGGCCCCATGTCGATCAGATGGTCGGCGGCGCGGATCGCATCCTCGTCATGTTCCACCACCAGCACGGTGTTGCCGAGGTCGCGCAGCCGTCGCAGGGTGCCGAGCAGGCGCTCGTTGTCGCGCTGATGCAGCCCGATCGAGGGTTCGTCCAGCACATAGAGCACGCCGGTCAGGCCGGAGCCGATCTGGCTCGCCAGCCGGATGCGCTGGCTCTCCCCGCCCGACAGCGTGGCCGAGCCGCGCGCCAGCGTCAGGTAGTCGAGCCCGACATCGACCAGAAAGCGCAGCCGCTCCACGATCTCGCGCAGGATGCGCCGCGCGATCTCCGCCCGCTGCTTGGTGAGGGTGTCGATCACGCCGGCGAACCAGGGCAGAGCGGCGGCGATCGCCAGTTCGGAGGCTTCGGCGATGGTGCGCCCGGCGATCTTCACCGCCAGCGCCTCGGGCTTGAGGCGCGCGCCGCGGCAGGTGGCGCAGGGGCGTTCGGCCTGGTAGCGCGACATCTCCTCGCGCACCCAGACGCTGTCGGTCTCCTGGAAGCGGCGCTGGAGGTTGCGGATCACCCCCTCGAACGGCTTGGTCACGCTGTAGGCGCGCACCCCGTCCTTGTAGGTGAGTTCCACCGGCGTATCGGTGGTGCCGAACAGGATCGCCTCCCGCACCCGGGCCGGCAGGTCGGACCAGGGGGTGCGGGTGGTGACCTTGAAATGGCGCGCCAGGGAGGCGAGGGTCTGGTCGTAATAGGGCGAGGAGGCGCCGGCCCAGGGGGCGATGGCGCCCTCGGCCAGGCTCAGGCGTTCGTCGGGCACCACCAGGGCCGGGTCGAAGAAGCTCTCGGTGCCGAGGCCGTCGCATTTCGGGCAGGCGCCGTGCGGGGAGTTGAAGCTGAAGAGCCGCGGCTCGATCTCCTCGATGGTGAACCCGGAGACCGGGCAGGCGAAGCGGGAGGAGAACACGGTGCGCTCCCCGCTATCCGCGCCCTCGGCATAGGCGACGCCGTCGGAGAGCGCGAGCGCGGTCTCGAAACTGTCGGCCAGGCGCTGCGCCAGGCCGTCGCGGACCACGATGCGGTCCACCACCGCCTCGATCTCGTGCTTGATCTTGCGGTTGAGCGCGGGGACGTCGGCGATTTCATAGAGCGTGCCGTCCACCTTGACGCGGGTGAAGCCGCGGCGCTGCAACTCGGCCAGTTCCTTGCGGTATTCCCCCTTGCGGTCGCGCACCACCGGGGCGAGCAGCAGCAGCCGCGTGCCCTCCGGCATCGCCAGCACCCGATCGACCATCTGGCTGACCGTCTGCGCCTCGATCGGCAGGCCGGTGGCCGGCGAATAGGGCACGCCGGCGCGGGCCCAGAGCAGGCGCATGTAGTCGTGGATTTCCGTCACCGTGCCGACGGTGGAGCGCGGGTTGCGGGAGGTGGTCTTCTGGTCGATCGAAATGGCGGGCGAGAGACCCTCGATCGCGTCCACATCCGGCTTGCCGGCCAGTTCCAGGAACTGGCGCGCGTAGGAGGACAGGCTTTCGACGTAGCGGCGCTGGCCCTCGGCATAGATGGTGTCGAAGGCGAGCGAGGATTTGCCCGACCCGGAGAGGCCGGTGATGACGGTCAGGCTGTCGCGCGGGATGACCACATCGACATTGCGCAGATTGTGTTCGCGCGCCCCGCGGACATGGATGGAGGCGGTCATGCAGGCTCGGTCCTTCCTGGGCGGGCGGCGGGAGTTGTTCCCGGGATGTTCCGGTCTTATAGGGGCAAACCGGCCGGGCGGGAAAGGGCTGATAAACCATCCTGTGCGAGCGTCGGCGGAATGGGCTAGGTATGCGGCCCCTGCAACAAGGATCTGGTGTCATGGCGGGCAGCGTCAACAAGGTCATCCTGGTCGGCAATCTGGGCAAGGACCCGGAGGTGCGGACCACCCAGGATGGCTCGAAGATCGTCAGTTTCACGCTCGCCACCAGCGAGACCTGGAACGACCGCGGCTCCGGCGAGCGCAAGGAGCGGACCGAGTGGCACCGGGTGGTGGTGTTCAACGACCGCATCGGCGAGGTGGCCGAGAAATACCTGCGCAAGGGCCGCAAGGTCTATGTGGAAGGCGCCTTGCAGACGCGGAAATGGACCGACCAGGCCGGCCAGGAACGCTACACGACCGAGGTGGTGATCGGCCGGTTCCGCGGCGAGCTGGTGCTGATCGACAGCAACCGGGGCGAGGATGCGGGCGAGGGCGGGGGCGGCGGCGGATACCGTGCCGAGCGCGCGCCGGTGAGCCGCGCCGGCGGGGGTGGCGGCGGGGGTGGCGGCGGGGGTGGCGGGGCGCCTTCGTGGGACGCGCCGAGGGGCGGCGGGCAGGACCTGGACGACGAGGTGCCGTTCTGACAGGGTTGCGCGCGTCAGGGGCGGTTACGGACATGGTGATGCGCACGCTGCCGTTTTCCTTCACGTTCGGACCCGAGCTGAAACAGACGATTCGCGCCGCGCGGCAGGATCCGCGGCGGCGGGCGGGTTGCCCGAGCTGCGGGGCGGTGATGGCGATCGCCCCCGACCGGGCCGAACAGCGGGTGCGCTGCCCGGGCTGCTGGCGCTGGCAGACGGTGGCGCCGGTGGAGGAGGCCCCCTGGCGGCTGTCGCCGGACGCGGCGGAAGCGCTGCGACGCACGCGGCGATGGCTGCGCGGCTGAACGGGGGCTAGGCGGGCCGGGGCCGGGACTGTATGAGGGCGCGCCCGCGCTGCCCTGGCCCGCGCGGGGTGCGCTGTCCCGTTCGTCTAGAGGCCCAGGACACCAGCCTTTCACGTTGGTAACACGGGTTCGAATCCCGTACGGGACGCCAATCATTCCAACGGTTTCAGCGGCGCTCCCCACCCTCGAGCCGGGTGTCATGCGTCATATGGCGGGCAATGCGCGGCCGATCGGCGCGCCGCCGCTCGCGGGGAAACATTTCGGCACG
>JAKBCO010000200.1 GCA_021807785.1 Pseudomonadota bacterium | reverse complement strand
GCGCGATCGACCAGGGTGGAGAGAACCGGGCCGGGCTCCGCCTCGATCCCCTCCAGCACGCGGTGCAGCTGAAAGCGGGTGCGGATCAGGCTCCAGCGATGCGGGGTGATCTGCACATGCTCGAACTGCACGGTGGTGGCGCGGGCGAGCGCGTTCAGGGTCTCGCCGGTGGCGTCGGAGACCAGGTGGAGGTTGATGCGGTCGCGCGGCATGGCGGCACCATCGCCGATCCGGCGCGGCGGAGCCAGGGGGGGCTGGCGCCGATGCTCACGGTTTCGTGATCGACCCTTCGGGAATAAACCCGAGGTTCGGCGGGTCTTGTGTTTATCGCATCATGGAGGACCCGATGACCGATGCCCCGCCCCCGAACCCGACCCGCCGCGGCGTAATGGCCTGCGCCAGCTGGATCGGAACCGGCCTCGTCTGGACCGTTGCCGCCGGCGTGCCCACCACCTTTGCGCCGCTGGACGCCGCCCACGCCGCCCCGCCCGAAGGCTTCTCCTTCGTGCAGCTGAGTGACAGCCATATCGGCTTCAAGGCGCCGAGCTATCCCGACGTGCCCGGCTCGCTCGCGCGCACGGTATCCATCGTGAAGACGCGGTTGCACCGGGCGGCATTCATTCTGCACACTGGGGACCTCACCCATCTGTCCCGCCCCGACGAATTCGATACCGTCCATCAGCTCAACCAGGGCGCCGGGCTGCCGATCCATCACGTCCCGGGCGAGCACGACATGCTCGACCCGGGCAAGAAGCGCTATCTGGCTCGCTACGGAAAAGGCACGAAGGGGATGGGCTGGCACAGCTTCAATGCCGGCGGCATCCATTTCGTCGGTCTGGTCAACGTGGTGATCAACGGTTCGGACGGGTTGTGGCGGCTCGGCGCCGATCAGCTGGCTTGGCTGAAGGACGATCTGGCCGCGGTCACGTCCAGCACGCCGGTCGTGGTTTTCGCGCATGTGCCGCTGTGGGCGGTCTACCGGAAGTGGGGCTGGGGCACCGGGGATGCGCCGGCGGCCTTCGCGCTGCTCCGGCGGTTCGGATCGGTCACCGTGCTCAACGGGCACATCCACCAGGTGCTGCAGAAGGTCGAAGGCAAGGTGACCTTCCACACCGCGCTCTCGACGGCGTTTCCGCAGCCGGCGCCCGGTAGCGCCCCGCATCCGGGGCCGATCATGAGCCTGCCCGCGGACGGGGTGGCGAAATACCTCGGGGTCCGGGAGGTGATCTGGCGCGGAGCGACGGCGCCGCTGGCCATCGTCGATCATCGGCTCGCGTAGGAGCGGGCGATGCGGACCTTGCTCCTCGTGGCCGCCCTGGCCGGCGCGCCGATGGCGGCCTCGGCGGCAACCATCCAGGTCGCAATCAGCAACTACGCCTTCGCGCCGGCCCGGGTGACGGTGCATCCCGGCGACACCGTGGTCTGGACCAACCATGACGCGGTGCCGCACACGGTCTCCGCCCTGGATGGCGGCTTCGCCTCCGGCGCGCTGGCCCCGGGCGCAAGCTTCCGCCGGCGCTTCACCCGGGTCGGTGCGGTACGCTACCGTTGTGCCATCCATCCGGAGATGCAGGGCACTGTCGTGGTGGCACCGCCTGGCTGATCGCAGACCACCGCCCGCGGCGGTCCCGTCGGCCGCCGCGGCGGAGCGGTTCACCGCGCTGGCACTGCCGGCGCTGGACGCGATGTTCCGGCTCGCCCGCGCGCTGGCCGCCGACCGGTCGCAGGCGGCCGACCTGGTGCAGGAGACCTATACCCGCGCGCTGCGGTATTTCGGCAGCTATCGCGGCGAACAGGACATCCGCGCCTGGCTCGCCGGCATCATGCGCAATGTCCGGCGCGATTTCGCGATGGCGGAGATGGTATCGCTGGAGCGCGACGAGACCGAGGTGGATCCGGCCCCGGACCCGGAAGCGAACGCCATCGCGCGGGATCGCGCCGCCCGGCTGCGACGGGCGATCGCCGATCTGCCGGAGCCGCTGCGGGAGGTGCTGACGTTGCGGGAGTTTACCGGTCTGTCCTACGCGGCGATCGCGACGGCCCTGGGTATTCCGCCCGGGACGGTCATGTCGCGGCTGTCCCGCGCGCGGGCCATGCTGCGGGAGGCGTTGGAGCGATGATCTGCCCCGAGCGCGAGCCGGCGTTGAACGGCTTGATCGATGGCGAGCTGACGGCGGCGGAGGCGCGCGAAATCGCGGCGCATCTCGCCAGCTGTCCGGGCTGTGCGGCGGGGCTGGCCGGGCTGCTCGCGTTGCGTGCCGAGATCGCCGCACTGGCGCCCCCGGAACCGACGCCGGCAGAGTTGCGGTCACGCATCGTTTCGGCGATCGCCGCACCGGCCGTCCCGCTCCAGCAGCGCCCCCCGCGGCGGCCCGTGCTGCGGGCTGCCCGGCGTCCGGCCGCGCTGGCGGTCGGCTTGGCGCTGGCCGCGGCGGTTGCGCTCGGCATCTTCGCCGTCACACCATCCGGGGAAGGTCCCACCCTGCGCGCCCTGGCCGATGCCGCCATCCGCAGTGACCTGCCACGCCCGCTCACCGTTGCCCGCGATGCGGCGACAGCATGGTTCGTCCGCCATCAGCTGGCGGCCCCGCCGGCGCCGGGGCTGGGCCGGGCCGGGTTCCGCTTCGCCGGCTTCGGCGCCGATCTGGTGGCCGGGCATCGCGCCGCCGTCCTCACCTATCGTCGCCACGGCGAGGGGCTCAGCCTGTTCGCCTGGCCGGCCGGGGCCGGCGAAGGCCCGCATCCGCCCCGTACCGGACGGACACGGACGATGACGGTGATCTACTGGAACGATGGGCGCACCGAGTTCTGGGCGGTCGGCACCCGCCCGGGAACCGTTGCCGCCTTCGTGGCGGCCTATCGGGGCGCCGTCTAGAGGCCGGCGTCCGGCCGAATCGGCTCGATCACCGGGTCGGGTAGCTGCGCGGGTAGGTGATCTGCCCGGCCGGCCCGGGCGGCGACGGCGCCCCCTTCTTGCCGCACCCGGCCAGCGCCAGCGCCGCCATCAGCGCGGCAAGCAGCAGCCCCGCCCTCATGCCAGCGCCGCCTGCCAGCGCGCCGCCTGCGCGGCCACGTTGGCCGGCGCGGTGCCGCCATAACTGGTCCGCGAGGCGACCGAGGCCGCCACCCCCAGCACCGCGAAGACGTCCGCGGTGATCTCCGGGCAGACCGACTGCATGTCGGCCAGCGACAGGTCGGACAGATCGACGCCGCGCGCTTCCGCCAGCGCCACCAGCCGCCCGGTGGCATGATGAGCGTCGCGGAACGGCAGGCGCAGCGCCCGCACCAGCCAATCGGCCAAGTCGGTCGCGGTGGCGAAGCCGGCCCCGGCGGCGGCTGCCATCCGCGCCGCGTCGGGCTGGAGGTCGCGCACCATGCCGGCGGTCGCCGCCAGCACCAGGGTCCAGGCGCCCGCGGCGTCGAACACCCCCTCCTTGTCCTCCTGCATGTCCTTGGCATAGGCCAGCGGCAGGCCCTTCATCACCGTGAGCAGCCCCACCAGCGCGCCGGTGACGCGCCCGGTCTTGGCCCGCACCAGCTCGGCCGCATCCGGGTTGCGCTTCTGCGGCATGATGGAGGAGCCGGTGGTGAAGGCGTCCGACAGGCGGACGAAGCCGAAGGGCGCGCTGGTCCAGATCACGATCTCCTCGGCGAATCGCGAGAGGTGCATCGCCGAGATCGCCGCCGCCGCCAGGAACTCCAGCGCGAAATCCCGGTCCGAGACCGCGTCCAGCGAATTCGCCGCCGGCCGGTCGAAGCCCAGCGCGGCGGCGGTCATGGCGCGGTCGATCGGAAACGAGGTGCCGGCCAGCGCCGCCGACCCCAGCGGGCTCTCGTTCATCCGCCGCCGCGCATCGGCCAGACGGCCGCGGTCGCGGGAAAGCATCTCGACATAGGCCAGCAGGTGATGCCCGAAGGTTACCGGCTGGGCGGTCTGCAAGTGGGTAAAGCCCGGCATCGGCATCGCGGCGTGCGCGGCGGCGCGGGCGGCGAGTGCCGCCATCAGGTCGCGCAGCTGGGCGTCGATGCCATCGATCGCATCGCGCACCCAGAGGCGGAAATCGGTCGCCACCTGGTCGTTGCGGCTGCGCGCGGTGTGCAGCCGCCGCCCCGCCTCGCCGATGCGCGCGCTCAGCCGCGCCTCGATGTTCATGTGGATGTCTTCCAGCGCCTCGTCGAAGGCGAAGCGTCCGGCCGCGATCTCGGCTTCGATCGCGTCGAGTCCGGCGGCGATCGCGCCGGCATCGGCGGCGGAGATGATGCCGCAATGGGCGAGCATCGCGGCGTGCGCGCGCGAGCCGGCGATATCCTGCCGCCAGAGCTTGCGGTCGAAGCCGATCGAGGCATTTATCTCCCGCATCACCGAAGCCGGCCCGGCGGCGAAGCGACCGCCCCACTGGGCGTTGGCGGCCCCGGGCGGGGCGGGCGCGGCGGTGGGCTGGTCGGTCAACGAAAGGAACTCCGGGCGATGACGATGCTGACGCGGCGCGGCGTGCTGGCCGGCGGGACCCTAGCGGCGGGGCTGGCGGCGCGCAAACCGGCCCTGGCCGCCCCGATCGCGCTGAACCGGCTGCATCCGCCACGCCCGGCCCCGGCGCTGACCTGGCAGACCGCCACCGGCGCGAGCCAGAGTCTTGCCGCCTGGCGCGGGCAGGGGGTGGTGTTGAACCTCTGGGCGACCTGGTGCGCGCCTTGTGTCGCCGAGATGCCGTCGCTGGCGGTTCTGGCGGCGCGGTTGCGTGCGCACCGGGTGGCGGTGCTGCCGGTCTCGCTGGATCAGGGCGGGGCGACGCGGGTGCGCGCGTTTTTCGCCAACCATCGCATCGCCGGGCTGCCGGTGCTGCTGGACCCGGACGGGAACGTGACTTCGGCGCTGGGGGTGCAGGGGGTGCCGACCAGTTTTCTGATCTCGCCGGCGGGGATGATCGTGGCCAGCGCGGTGGGGCCGCGGGATTGGGCGGCGGCCGGGGTGGCCGGGCAGATCGCAGCGCTGTTGGGCTGAACGGACTTCGCCGATCTCAGCCGGGAAGCAACCCCGGAACCCGCGCCCGCAGCGCGGCATCGAGCTCCGCCCGACGGGCCCAGAGGCCGCGATACCAGGTCAGCCGCGGCGCCACCTGCGCGGCCAGCATCCGCTCGCGCGCCACGTAGGCGCTTGCCGCCTCGGCCAGCGCCCGCGCCAGCTCCGGCATCGCCACCAGGTGCAGCAGCCGCGCGCGCAGGCTGTCGGCATCGGTGAACAGCAGCCCGGTGCGCCCGTCGGTCAGGCTGTCGGCATAGACCACCGTGCTGGCCAGCGGCGCCACCCGGCAGGCCCCCGCCTCGATGAATTTCAGGTCCGACTTGGCGCGGTTGAACGGAGTGTCGGCCAGCGGCATCAGGGCGATCTCAGCCTCGCCCAGCAGGCGGAGATAGGTCGGGTAGTCGCAGAGGGACGTGAAGATCTTGTGCTCGGTCTCCAGGGCGTCGAACAGCGCGCGGTCATGGACGATCGAGAATCGCAGCCGCTCGCCCGCCACCGCGGCGACGCTGTTGAGCGCCGGGACCAGCCCCTCCCAGTCGGCTTCCCGGTTGAGGGCGCCGAAGAACAGGGTGAGCCGGTCCGGGTCGGCGAAATTGGCCGGCTGCGGCAGGCGGGCGATGGCGTTGGGGAAGACCGCCACTTCCGGGTTGCGCGGGCGCAGCACCGCGGCCAGTGCCTCGGTCGAGGTCTGCACCGCGTGGACGCCGGCGAAGGTCAGCGCCTCGCCACTGCCCTGGCGGGCGAAGAAATCCGGGTGGTCGTCGAACTCGGTCACCACCAGCCAGCCGCGGCCGATCAGGTGGCGCAGCACCGACGCGCCGTCGGCCCCGGTCAGCACCGGGCGATGGAGGACGCAGATCTGCGGCCCCTCGGTGCCGGCCTGGGGAATCTCCGAGATCGGCATCACCCCGGTCATCACCTCGCCGTCGGTGGCCAGCGCGGCCAGCGGCTCAAAGACGCGCAGATGCGAGACCCCGCCCACCGGCGGCAGGGCGGTGCCGA
>JAKBCO010000199.1 GCA_021807785.1 Pseudomonadota bacterium | reverse complement strand
CGCCGCCAGCGCCTCGCCCAGCGGGCGGCAATGCGCCACCCGCACCCGCCGCGGCCAGACCCCGGGCAGGAAGGTGGTGATCGCCGCCTGCCGGCCGCAGAGCGGACGCAGCGCGCGCCCGTCGCGCCCGGCCACCGGGCGCGGGCAGGCCAGCCCATGGCGGGCCAGATGGTCCATCAGGCCCAGGAACCAGGGCAGCTCCGCCGGGTCCACCCGCTTTTCATACAGAGTGAGGATGAAATCCCCTTCGGTGGTGCGCAGTGCGTAGTTGCTGTTCTCCACCCCCTCGGCGATGCCGCGGAAAGCGACCATGCCGCCGAGGTCGTAGGCGGTCAGGAACGCGGCGAGCGCGTCGTCGGAGACTTCGGTATAGACGGCCATCGCTCGTGCTGTCGGAGGGAAAGCCCCGGGTAGCAGGGGCCGGGGCGGCACGGCAACTCATACTGGCGGTGCGCATCGATGGCTCGTCGCTTGAACGGCGCGCCGCCGCCACGCCAACCCCGCACGCGCGACGGTCGGCCGAAGAGGCCGACCGATCCGCTCAGCCGGGCTCCGGAAGCGCCCCGGTATTGGCCCCGCACAGCACCACCCCCACCCGCGCCCCCGGCGGCGGGACGAAGGCGCCCGACAGCAGGGCGGCCAGCGCGGTCGCCCCGCCCGGCTCGGTCAGCAGCCGCAGCCGGTCCCACAGCAGCGCGCGCGCCGCGGCGATGGCGGCGTCCGGGACCAGCAGCAGCCGGGCGACATGGGCGGCGACGATCGGCAGCACCACCGCCCCGGCTTCCCGCGCGCCCAGGCTGTCGGCGGCGATCCCGCCGGTGGCCACCGGCACCGGCCTTCCGGCCGCGCGCGCGGCGTGCAGGGTCGGGCAGGATTCGGGTTCCACCCCGATCACCGCCACCACCCCCGCATACCAGGCGGCGATCCCCGCCAGCAGTCCTCCCCCGCCGGCCGCCACCAGCACATGGGAGAGGTCTGGCGCCTGTGCCGCGAATTCGGCGCCGACCGTCCCCTGCCCTGCGATCACCGCCGCATCGTCATAGGCATGAACCGCCAGCGCCCCGGTTGCCCGTTGACGCTCGCGGCTCGCCGCCAGCGCGGCAGCATAGTCGGCGCCGGTCGCCACCAGCCGGGCGCCATAGGCGGCGATCCGCGCCTGCTTCGCCGCCGGGGTCGGTTCGGGGACGAAAATCTCCGCTGCCAGCCCCAGCGCCTGCGCCGCATAGGCGACCGCGGCCCCGTGATTGCCGCCCGAGGCGGCGATGACCCCGCCCGCCAACGCCGGATCCTCCGCCGCCTGCGCCGCCAGGATGCGATTGAAGGCGCCGCGCGGCTTGAAGCTGCCGGTGTGCTGCACCAGTTCCAGCTTGAGGGTCAGCGGCGCGGAGGCGAACAGATCGCCTGCCGGCAGCGTGAGCACCGGGGTTCGCCGCACCCGCCCGGCCAGCGCCGCCGCCGCTGCGGTGATCGCCGCCCGATCGGTCATCGCTGCCATTCCCGGCACCGCCGAAGCTGTGATATCATGCGAGGATCGCCCTCCCGGACCTTGACCATGCCAGACGGATCACCGCGCATCAGGCCCTGGGGCAGACCGTCGCGATACGGTCAGCGCGGACAGAATTTGTCAACGGAACAACACTCTACACGATCCGGCCGCCATGGCAAGTGAAGCCGCCCGCACCCTGCACGCCAGCTGCGTCGCCCGTGACGGCGCCGGCGTGCTGCTGCTGGGTCCGCCCGGCTCGGGCAAGTCGGATCTGGCGCTGCGCCTGCTCGCCCGCGGCTTCGATCTGGTGGCCGACGACCAGGTGGTCCTCACCGGCACCGAGGCCGCCCCGCCGCCGGCCTTGGCCGGGCTGCTGGAACTGCGCGGCCTCGGGATCATCCGCCGCCCCTTCGTTGCACCGGTGCGGCTGGCGCTGCGGGTTCGCCTCGGCCCGCCGGGACCGCGCCTGCCCGCCGCCCTGCCGCCGGGACTCGCGGAAATCCAACTGGATGCCACCGCCGCCTCGGCGCCGGAGCGGGTGGCGGTGGCGCTCGATTGCGCCACCGGCCGCGCCGTCGCGGTGGCCGGAGCCTTCGCCGCATGAGTGAAACCCGCCGCGTGGTGGTGGTGACCGGCCTCTCCGGCGGCGGCAAGGCCTCCGTGCTGCACGTGCTGGAGGACCTCGGCTACGCCGCCATCGACAATCCGCCGCTCGAGATGCTCGAGGAGACGGTGCGCCGCACCAAGCGCCGGCTGGCGATCGGCATCGACGCCCGCACCCAGGATTTCGACGAGACCGAACTGCTGGCCGCCCTTGGCCGGCTGCGCGCCACCGTCGGCCTCGCCCCCGAGCTGGTCTTTGTCTGGGCCGATGATGCGACGCTGATGCGCCGCTACACCGAAACCCGCCGCCGCCACCCGCTGGCCCCGGAAGGGCGAGTGGCCGACGGCATCGCCGGCGAACGCGCGCTCACCGCAAGGCTGCGCGAGGCGGCCGATCTCTCGCTCGATACCTCCGCCCTGCCGGTGGCGGCGATGCGCCGGCTGGTCGAGCAGTATTTCGCCCCCGGCCAGGCGGCGCCGCGGATGGTGGTGACCCTGGTCTCGTTCGCCTACCCGCACGGGCTGCCGGGGGACGCCGACATGGTCTTCGACGCCCGCTTCCTGGCCAATCCGCATTACGATCCGGCGCTGCGGCCCGGCACCGGGCTGGATCCGGCGGTCGGCACCTTCATCGCCGCCGATCCCGATTGCGCCGGCTTCCTCGACCAGCTGGAGGCGTTGCTGACCCTGCTCTTGCCTCGCTTCGTTCAAGAGGGCAAAAAATATGTCACCGTTGCGGTCGGCTGCACCGGTGGGCGGCACCGGTCGGTCTATATCGTCGAACGGCTTGCCGAGTTTCTTGCCACCGGCGGCGGGCCCGCGGCCGGGTGGCGACTACACGTGGCGCATCGTGAACTGGCCCGCGAAGGGCTGGCCGGCGCCTATCTGACGGAACGCACGCCGGCCCCGGCCGGCGAGGGGTAGAACACCATGAGTTTCAATGCCATGTGGCACGTTGCGGTGCCACCGCCTGCGGTCTTCCGATGATCGGCATGGTGCTCGTCACCCATGGCCGGCTCGCCGATGAGCTGCGCGCGGCCATGGAACATGTCGTCGGCGCGCAGCGCAACGTCGATACCGTCTGCATCGGCCCGGATGACGACATCGAGGGCCGGCGCGAGGACATCCGCCGCTGCATCGAGCATTGCGACACCGGCGACGGCGTGGTGCTGCTGACCGACATGTTCGGCGGCACGCCGTCCAACCTCGCGATCTCGATGATGGAGCGCAAAGGGGTGGAGGTGATCGCCGGGGTCAACCTGCCGATGCTGGTCAAGCTGGCCAAGGTGCGCTCCAACCAGCCGCTGGCCGACGCGGTCTGCTGCGCCGAGGACGCGGGGCGCAAATACATCGCCGCCGCCTCCCACGTCCTGGCCGGCAAGCCGAACGGCAACGGGCCCTGCCAGTGAGCGAGGAGCCCGGCGGGGCCGAGCGCACCGCCCAGGTACTGACCCGAACCGCCACCATCCGCAACCGCCGCGGCCTGCACGCCCGCGCCGCCGCCAAGCTGGTGACCCTGGCCGAGCGATTCGGCGCCGCGATCGACGTGATCCATGCCGGCCAATCGGTGCCGGCGCGCTCCATCATGGGGCTGATGATGCTGGGCGCGGGGCAAGGCGCCACCCTGGAACTGCGGGCCGAAGGCTGGGACGCGCGCGAGGCGCTGGAGGCGCTGGCGGCGCTGATCGAGGCCGGCTTCGATGAACAGGACTGAGCCGCCGCCGCCCCAGCACCGCCGGCTGGCCGCCGCCCCGGGCCGCCCCGAGAAGCGTCTCGCCGGCATCGCCGTCTCCCCCGGCGTCGCCATCGGCCCGGTGTTCGGCGCCGCCGAGCCGGAACCGGAAATCCTGCGCCATCGCGTCGCCGCCGCCGACGCCCCGGCCGAGGGGGCGCGGCTGGAGGCGGCAGTGGCGCAGTCGCGCAAGCAGCTGATGAAGCTGCGCGCGCGGGTGGGCGCGCTGCCGGAGGACAGCCAGGTCGAACTCGCGCCGCTGATCGATGCCTACCTGGCGATGCTGGGCAATTCGCGCCTGCTGCGCGGCGCCCGCCGGCGCATCGCCGAGGGGTTGCAGGCGGCCGAGGCGGCGGTGCTGGCCGAAGCCGCCGCCATCGCCGCGGCGATCACCGGCCAGGCCGGGCGCGATGCCGCCGCCGAGGACCGAGCCGGGCTGCGCCGCCGCGCCGACGAGATCCACGAGATCGCGCGGCGGCTGGTGCGCAACCTGACCCGCGCCCCGTTCCAGAGCTTCGCCGCCCTGCCCCCGGGTGCCGTGCTGATCTGCGAATCGCTGCGTCCGGCCGATGCGGCGCTGCTGGACCCGGCGCGGCTGGCCGGGGTGGCGGCCGAGGAAGGCGGGGCCGACGGGCATACCGCGGTGATGCTGCGCGCGCTCGGCGTGCCGGCGGTGCTGGGGGTGCCGGGGCTGATGGGGGCGATGCGGCCGGGCGATGTCGCGGTGGTGGATGGCGGGGCGGGCACGGTGGTGCTCAACCCCTCCCCGCCCCGGCTGGCCGCCGCGCGCCGCGCGGTGACCGCCTTCGCCCGCGAGCGCCGCCGCTTCGCCGGGCTGCGCCGGCTGCCCGCGGAGACGCTGGACGGCATCGCGGTGGAGCTTGCGGCGAATCTCGAGCTGCCGGTGGAGCTGCCGCTGATCCAGCAGGCCGGCGCGCAGGGGATCGGCCTGCTGCGCTCGGAGTTCCTGTTCATGAACCGGGAGGGCCTGCCCGACGAGGACGCCCAGGCCGAGGCCTATCGCGCGGTGGTGGAGGCGATGGCCGGGGCCCCGGTCACCATCCGGGTGCTGGACTGGGGTGGGGAGAAGGAGATCGAGGCGCTGGCGGCGGCCGGCCTGGTGCCGGAGCTCGCCGATACCAACCCGGCACTCGGCCTGCGCGGAATCCGCCTGCTGCTGCGCGAGACCGAGTTGTTCGAGACCCAACTGGCGGCCATTCTGCGCGCCGGCGCCGCCGGTCCGGTGCGGGTGATGCTGCCGATGGTCACCACCCTGGCCGAGGTGCGCGCGGCGCGCGAGATCTACGAGCGGGTCGGCCGCCGCCTGCGCCGCCGCGGATTGCGGCTGGCCGAGAAGTTGCCCCCGCTCGGCATCATGATCGAAACCCCGGGAGCCGCGCTGTCGGCTGACGCGCTGGCTCTGGAGGCGGATTTCTTCGCCATCGGCACCAACGACCTCACCGCCTATACGCTGGCGGTGGACCGTGGCGAAAGCGACGTGGCGGCGCTCTATGACCCGCTGCATCCGGCGGTGCTGCGGCTGGTGCAGTTCTCGGTCGAGGCGGCGCTCAGGATGCACCGGCCGGTTTCGGTGTGCGGGGAGATGGCGGGGGACCCGCGGCTGACCCGGCTGCTGCTGGGGCTCGGGCTGCGCAGTTTCTCGATGAACGCCGCTGCCTTGCCGCGGGTGAAGCAGGCGGTGCGGGGGTTGCGCATCGAGGAATGCGTGCGGTTCGCGCGGCGGGTGATGGAGCAGGCCGATCCGGCGGCGATCGCGGCACTGGTGGCGGAAGCGTAGCCGCGGGCTCGGTCAGCCCGGGCGGGGCACCGCCCGCCGGGCTTCGCGCATCGCCTCGATCCGGGTCGGGCGCACTGCGGGGCCGCTGACGGTCCTCTCGGCGACGATCTCCCCGACCGAGATGCAACCGCGAGGATCGGGGTCGTCGATCAGGCCCCTCCCAGCAACGCCGACGCCTCCGCCCAGATCCGCGCGGTCAGCGCCGCCGCCGGCTCGGCCCGCGCCAGCATCGCCGCCTGCCCGGCCCAGGCCTGCATCCGCCCCACATCGCCCGCCGCCGCGGCGGCGGCGCGCATCGGCGCGGTCAGCCCGCGCTGCACCGGGTACGGGGCTGGCGACGGCGCCTCCGGCGCGGCGACGGCGCGCACATAGGCGCCGGCCAGCGCGCGCCCGGCCCGGCCGGAGAAAG
>JAKBCO010000198.1 GCA_021807785.1 Pseudomonadota bacterium | reverse complement strand
TTGCCCTGGGCCACGAGCTCGACGCATTTCTCCGCTCGCAGGGTCTGTTCCGCGATCTCGCGCTCTGCGCCGACCTCCTCTGCGCACAAGTTTACGCGGGTTATATCAATGACCGCGGCTCCACTTTCCTCAAGGCGGATTTCGCCGCCGAGGAGGATGCCAATCGCCACACCCGCCGCATGATGGGGCTGGACGCGCTGACCGTGGACGGGCTGCGCCCGCGGGTCCGGCTGCCGGCGCGCCTCGCCGCATAGGGACCACGATGACAATTCACGAAAAATCCCTGATCCGGCCCGAAAATCTGATCCAGCACGACAAGCTGGTCATTGATGGCGTCGATGTCTCGGGCGACTGGAGCACCTTCATCGCCCCACGCGTCATCACCGATTACAACGAGGCGCTGGAAGCCGAGATCGCGGCCATGCCAGGCGGGCAGCATATCCATCGCTGCTGGCAATGCGGGTCCTGCACCAACGCCTGCACGGTCAACGCACTCAATCCGGACTTCAACCCGCGCTACTGGATCTACCTGATCCGGCTGGGGATGGAATCCGAGCTGCTGCGCGACAAGGATATCATCTGGCAGTGTGTATCTTGCAACAAATGCACCAACATCTGCCCCCGTGACGTGGACCCCGAAGGGGTGATGAAGGCCACCGCTCACTGGCTCGAACTCAAGGGCCACACGCCACGTTCCCCGGCAATGACCTTCGATCACGAGTTTTCGGCCCAGGTGGTTGCCACCGGACGGATCGAGGAAGGCCGGCTGCTGCAAAGGTTCTTCGCCCGCACCGGCCAGAAGCTCACCCAGGATTGGCTGGTGGGGCTGATCCGCGGCCTGATCCTGCGCCTGCCGGTGGGGCTGCTGGCCCGGCTGGGTCTGGCCGCGCTGCGCCCGCCGCGCACGCGCCGCTGGGATGGCGCGCAACGCGCCATGAACGAGTTCATCGCCGAACAGACCACCGCCCAGCGCAAGGCGCTCGGCCTGCCGCCGGAGACCGCACGGTGAGCGAACCCATCGCCTATTACCCCGGCTGCGCCTTGGAAGGTACCGGCCACGCCTATGACCGCTCCACCCGCGCCGTCGGCGCCGCGCTTGGCCTGCCGTTACAGGAACTCAAGGACTGGAACTGCTGCGGCGCGATGGAGGTCAAGAACATCGACCCGCGGCTGCAAACCTTCCTGTCAGCGCGCAACCTGCGCATCGCCGCGGAGATGGGCCACCACACCGTCATGGCGCCCTGCAACGGCTGCTACCACAATCTGAAGAAGGCCGAGCACGACCTGACGCATGATCCGGACTCACGCGAAACCGTGGCGCGGCTCGCCGACAAATCGGGGGAGGCCGCCTATCAGCCCGGCAGCGTCCGCAGCATCCACGCGCTGGAGTGGATCCGCGAGGCACTCGGCGCCGACGGCTTGCGGGCACGCGTGAAAAACAGCCTCAAGGGCATGAAGATCGCCAATTATTACGGCTGCATGTATTCCCGCCCGCGTCATATCTTCCCCGAGAAGGACAAGGGGCCCGGATCGGAATCCACCTCCCGCCCGCATTTCATGGACGAGTTGCTGGCGGCGGCAGGGGCGGAGAACATGGAATACCCGCTCAAGACCGCCTGCTGCGGCGGCGCGCATACGCTTTCGGACAGCGATACCTCCACCCGGCTGGTGCTCAATCTGCTGACCGCCGCCGAGGAATGCGGGGCGGAGGTCATCGCAACCGAGTGCCCCACCTGCCACTCCGGTCTCGAGATGCACCAGGCCCGCGCTGCGCGGGTGTTCGGCAAGCAAACCCGGGTGAAGATTCTTTACTTCACCCAGTTGCTCGGCCTCGCCCTCGGCCTTTCGGCGCGTCAGGTTGGCGTGGCCGAAAACCTCTCCGACTCGCGCGATTTCCTGCGCGCCCGAGGTTTTCGATGACCGGCGAAACGCTGCTCGCCGCGGCCGAGGATGCGATCTGCGCCTGGCTCGCCGCGCATGGCGTCGCGCCCGAACCCGGTCAGGTCGAGGGCTACCGGCTGCTCGCCCTGCACCGGCAAGCCGCCCGTGTTGCGCCCAATTTCCTTGCCTGCCGCGAGACCTGTCGCGAGCTGATCTATCAGATCAACTGCGCGTCCGTCGCCGCGGACGCGACCGAGCACGCCCGTCGGTTGCGCCTGGCCGACATGGCCGGTACCCATCTTGCGCTGTTCGTCGCCGGCTCGCTCGAAACCGCCGGCCTCGGCACATTCTGCTGCGCCGCGCGCCCGTTGCACACGCCCGACGCCGCCCAACCCAGGAGCTGACCCATGCCTTTCGTGCGCGGCTGTGAGCTGCCGGACGATCTGCTCTACGATGTCGAGAACAACATGTGGTACCGGGAGGAATCCGATGGCACCGTCACCGCCGGAATGACCGCGGTCGCGCTGGCGCTGGCCGGGCAGCTGGTCGCGGTGACTCCGCGGAAGGCGGGCCGCGGCGTGCAGGCCGGCAAATCCTGCGCCACCATCGAATCAGGCAAATGGGTCGGCCCGGCGAAGCTCGCTTTCGATGCGGAAGTGGCGGTCGTGAACGATGCGCTGGTCGCCGACCCCAAGCTCGCCAACGCCGAACCCTATGGCAATGGCTGGCTGCTTCGCGTCAAGCCGGCCGACTGGGCCGCCGCCCGCTCCAGCCTGACGCCGGGCACCGCCGTCGCCGCGCCTTATGAAGCGAAGATGACCGCCGACAGTTTCGCCGGCTGCGCCCCCACCCCATGATCCGGAATCCCGTCCGATGAGCGAACCAGCCAACAACAAGCGGATGTCGATCATCGTCACCAAAGGCACGCTGGATTGGGCTTATCCGCCCTTCATCCTGGCGACCACCGCCGCGGCGATGGGCCTCGAAGTGTCGATGTTCTTCACCTTTTACGGCCTCGCCCTGCTAAAAAAGAAGCTCGACCTCTCCATCACCACTCTCGGCAACGCGGCGATGGAAATGCCGATGATGGGCGGGCACATGAAGATGCCCAACCTTCTCGGTGCCCTGCCCGGGATGGACAAGCTCGCCACCACCATGATGAAGAACCTCATCCGCAAGAAGGGCGTGGCCTCGATCGAGGACCTGCGCAGCGCCGCCGTCGAATCGGATGTGCGGATGATCGCCTGCCAGATGACGCTCGATCTGTTCGAGCTGCGGCGCGAGGACCTGATCGACGGTCCCGAGCTCGGCGGCGCCGCCACCTATATCGAAGAAGCCACCAAGTCCGACATCAACCTGTTCATCTGAACGGAGCCGATCATGGCCGACCAGACCCTCGATGCCCGCGGCCTCAACTGCCCGTTGCCGATCCTTCGCGCCAAGAAAGCCCTCAAGGACATGGCGCACGGCGACGTGCTGACGATCCAAGCCACCGACCCTGGCGCGGTCAAGGATTTCGAGGCCTTCTGCCGGTCCACCGGCAACGAACTGGTGGAATCCACCGCCGCCGGAAAGGAGTTTCAGTTCCGCATCCGCGTCCAGACCTGATCGCCGCTGGTGCGGGTGGATGCAGTTCGACCTGTTCTTCGAGCTCGCCGTCCCGCCTTCCCGTGGCCCCGACCCGGGCACGGTGTTTACCGACACGCTGGAGGAGATTGTGCTCGCCGACCAGCTTGGTTTCGGGGCCGCCTGGGTCGTGGAACATCACCTGGCCGGGGACTACTCGCACGCCACCGCCCCCGATCTGCTGCTTGCCGCCGCGGCGCAGCGGACCCGGCGCATCCGGCTCGGTCATGCGGTGGTGGTGGCGCCCTTGCACCATCCGCTGCGAGTCGCCGAACGCGCCGCAACGCTCGACCAACTCTCGGCCGGCCGACTTGAACTCGGCCTCGGCCGCGGCTTCTCTCCGCCCGAAGCAGCGCTGTTCGGAACGCGCCCCGACGACGCTCGCGCCCGCACCGAGGAAACCATCGCCCTGCTGCGCGCCCCGCCCGGCTCGATCACCACTGCCGGCCGGTTCCATGACCTGCGCGGGGTGGAAGTCGCGCCGCGCCCGCGCCAACACCCGTACCCGCCGCTCTGGGCCGCCTGTGTCAGCGCGGATGGATTCGACTGGGCGGCCCAACTCGGGCTCGGCGCGCTCGCCGGCCCGTTCAAGCCCTGGGCGCTGGTGCGGCGTGACCTCGCGCGATACCGCGCCGCATGGCGAAGCCCACCCGGCATGGCGGCACCTCCGCCCGCTCATGGGCCCCGCTGCGCCATGACCCTGGGCGTCTTTTGCCTGGAAGACGGGGCGGAAGCCCGGCGTCTCGCCGCCCCGGCCTTAGCTTGGTTCTACCGGCAGCTGCGCGATCAGGTGCGCCCGCTCCTCGACGGCGGCCAAGCCGGCTACCCGGGCTACCGGCACCTGCGCGCCCTTGCCTCCCTGCCGGTGACCGAGGCGGCGCTGCCGGTACTCGATCGCCTGGGCATGGCGGTGGTGGGGGATCCAGCACATTGCGCGCGCCGCTTCGCCGCCCTGGCTCGGGCCGGGGTGGACCGGCTGCTCTGCGCGGTCGGTGCGGGCGCCCTGCCCTCGGCGCTGGTGCGCCGCTCGCTGCCGCTGATTGCCGCCACGGCCGGGCTCGGGCCGGCACAGGCATGAGCGCGCGTACCCCGCCGGCCTATTGCGACCCGCTGACCACGGTGGCGTGGGCTGCGCTCGACCCCGACCGGCCATGGCTGCCCGACGACCTCGTCTCGCTGGCCGGCGACCCGGCGTGGGACCGGCTGACACCAACGGCCCGGATCGCCCTGTCCCACCTCGAATTCCTGGCGCTGATCGATCTCGGGCTGTGGCTGGAGGCGTATCTGCTGCGCGCGCTCGGTCGCGCCGCCCCGGTCGCCCGTCACCTCGGCGCCGATGCCTACGCCGCCCAGTTGCACGAATTGCGCGAGGAGGCGGGGCACAGCCTGATGTTCCTCGAAATCTTGCGCCGCGCGCCTCACACCCTGCCACCCGTCCCGCGCCCACGGCTCGTCACCGCCGGGGCACGGCTGCTGCCCGGCAGCAGCGGGTTGTTCTGGGGCGCGGTGCTGATCGGCGAGACGGTGGCGGTGGAGCTCAACAGACGCATCCGGGAGTCCGACGCCATCCCAGATGCCATCCGCCAAATCGCCGACATCCATCTGCGCGACGAAGCCCGTCACGTTGCCTATGCCCGCCACCGCGTCGCCGAGGCCATAAGCCAGCGCCCACATCCGCTCGGCGCCGCCGCGCTACGCCTGCTCGCCGGCCGCTTCCTTGCCACCTGCTTTCATCCGCCCCCCGCATTGTACCAAGCCGCTGGCCTCCCGAGCGCTCTCGCGGCCACCGCGCGGGTCAACCCGATCCGCAATGCCCTGGCCGCGTCCTGCCTTGCGCCCGCCGGACGCTATCTCGGCCGTTTCGGTCTCAGGCTTTGACCCGCCGCCAACGCGGGGCTTGATCCAGATCAAGGCAACAGACCCGTCCCGGCGCCAGCCTGCCGCCATGGACACCGCCGCCCTCCTCGCCCGCTACGATCAGCGAATTCCGCGCTACACCAGCTATCCGACCGCGCCCCATTTCACGCCGGCGGTGGATGGCTCGGCCTATCGCGACTGGCTGGCCGCGCTCCCTGACACAACCGCCCTGTCGCTCTATCTGCATGTGCCGTTCTGCGCCGAACTCTGCTGGTTCTGTGGCTGCCACACCACCGCCACCCGACGAGCGGAGCCGAAGGCCGCCTATGCCCACACCATGCTCGACGAGATCGATCTGCTGGCCGAGGCGATCGGCCGACCGCTGCCCGTGCGCCATATTCATTGGGGCGGCGGCACCCCCACCGCGCTGCCGCCGGCCTGGATGCAGGCGATCGCCGTCCGCCTCGGATCGCGCCTCACGATCCTTCCGGAAGCCGAAATCGCGGTCGAGATCGACCCGCGCACCCTCACCGATGCCTCGGTGGCGGCGATGGAAGCGATGGGGGTGACCCGCGCCAGCCTGGGAGTGCAGGATTTCGACGAACGAGTGCAGGCGGCGGTCAACCGCCACCAATCCTTCGCCGTCACCGAGGCGGCAGCGATCCGGCTGCGCGCGCGGGGGATCGGCGCGATCAA
>JAKBCO010000197.1 GCA_021807785.1 Pseudomonadota bacterium | reverse complement strand
GCGGGACGGCGGAGACGCCGGCGCGGGTGGGGATTTCGATCGCCGATATCTCGACCGGAATGTATGCGCAGACCGCGGTGCTGGCGGCGCTGCTGCGGCGGGAGCGCAGCGGGGCGGGGGCGCATGTCTCGGTGGCGATGCTGGATGCGCTGGCGGAATGGATGACGCACCCGATGTATCGCTGGGCGTTCGACGGCAGCGTGACGCCGCGCGAACCCACCAGCCACCCGCTGCTGGCCCCCTACGGGGCGCACCGCACCGGCAACGGCCAGGTGATCTTCGGGCTGCAGAACGAGCGCGAATGGGTGACATTCTGCGAGCGGGTGATGGAACAGCCGGGGCTGGCGACCGACCCGCGCTTCGCCAGCAACATCGTGCGCGGGCGCAACCGCCCCGCGCTGACCGAGGCGATCGAGGCGCTGTTCGCCACCCTGACCACCGAGCAGGTGGTGGAGCGGCTGGAGCGGGCGGGGATCGCCAACGGGCGGCTGAACGGGGCGCGCGAGATCTGGGAGCATGAGCAGCTGGCCGCCCGCGACCGCTGGCGGGAGACGGAGACCGAGGCGGGGCGGGTGCGGGCGCTGCTGCCGCCGGTGACGTTCGCGGACCAGGAGGCGCCGATGGGTTCGGTGCCGGCGCTGGGGGCGGATACCGAGGCGGTGCTGGGGGGGATGGGGTTCGACGTGGCTTGGTTGCGGGCGGCGGGGGCGGTGTAGGGGGGTGCCATCGCGGGGAGCCTGACGTATGATTGAGTATGAGGTGGACAGGCGAAGGAGCCGCAAGTGGCCGAGAGCGAGCGACTGACGATCACCCTGCCGGCTGAGATGGCCGCGGTGGTCAAAGGCGCGGTCGCGGATGGGCACTACGCTTCGAACAGCGAAGTGGTGCGGGAGGCGCTTTGCGATTGGACGGTGAGGCGTGCCACGCAGCTTCAGGACCTGGCCGTGCTGAAAGCCGAGATCGATCGGGGCCTGGCCGATCTGGCGGCCGGCCGGGTGCAGGAGTTTGATGCCGGGCGCATCATCGAACAAGGACGAACACGATTGGCGCGCCGCTCCCGCTCCGCCTGACCGCCGCGGCCCAGGCCGATCTTGCCGAGATCTGGGCTTGGCTGGCGGCGGAGGCGTCCGAGGCGATCGCGAGTCGGTTCATCAGCGAGATCGAGGCGGCGTTGGAGCCGGTGCGCCATTTTCCGCACGCGGCGCCGGCTCGGGACTTGCTTGCTCCGGGTCTGCGGGTGACCTTCCACGGGGCCTACGCCGTCTATTTCCGGCCGCTCCCGGACGCGATGGTCATCGTCCGCGTGCTGCATGGCGCGCGCGATGCCTCGGCGATCGCGGAGCGTGGCGGGTTCAGGGGGTGATGCAATTTGGGGTATACAACGGGAATGAAGCTGGTTGAACTGATCCCGGATCCCGACATTCTTTGTGCCCTGGAGCCCGACGAGCTCGGGCTGCGAATGCTGCCAGCCCTGGTGGTGATCCCGCCGTTTCTCAACCTCGACCGTGTTCTCGAAAAATGGACCCGAGGTCGATACCCCGAGTATGATCGGGGGCATGGTTACAAGATCGAGGAAGCGGTCCGCGAAGCATGGGCTTGGTTGGAAGGATCGGCGTTGCTGATTTGGACCCCAGATGGTCATACGAGAGACGATCGCTTGCTCAGCCGCCGTGCCCGTAGGTTGGCGGAAGAGCCCGACGCCCGCGAGGGGTTTGCCGCGCGGCGTATCCCCAAGGACTCACTGCACCCCTCGATCCGCGAGGATGTCTGGTCCCTGTATCATCGGGGAAAATACGACACCGCCGTTTTCGAGGCGATGAAGGCCGTCGAAGTTGCCGTCCGAACGGCTGCGGGGCTGGAACCGAAAGACATCGGCACCGCTCTCATGCGGAAGGCGTTCGATGCCAATGACGGGCCATTGAGGGACCCGCAAGCCGACAAAAGCGAGCGCGAAGCGCGCGCCCATCTCTTCGCCGGCGCCATCGGCTCCTACAAGAATCCCCAATCGCACCGCAAGGTCGATCTGGACGATCCCGACGAGGCCGCCGAGATCATCATGCTGGCCAACCACCTGCTCCGCATCGTGGACACAAGGCAGGAAGAGTCATAAGAAACTTCACTCTGACGAAGCAGACCCTCGACGGGGATAGCCGTCACGATGGCGTTCCCGCGCGGACCCCATTACTCCCCGACCGCCCCCACCTCCGGCCTTCGCTCCCGCCCCCCGTTCGCCCGCTCCAGCTGATGCCCCACCCGCAGCAGCACCGCCTCCGACCACGGCCGCCCGATCAGCTCCACCCCCAGCGGCAACCCGCCGGCGGAGAACCCCCCGCACACCACCAGCGACGGCAGCGCCGCGACATTCGCCATGCTGGTCAGGAACGGGCGGGCGAACCCGTCATCCGGCCGCTGCTCGGCCAGCAGCGGCGCCGGCCCCTGGGTGGGGGTGGACAGCAGCACGTCGCAGCGGGCGAACAGCGCCAGGCTGGCGGCGATCAGATCGGTCCGCCGGCGCTGGGCGGCGATGTAGTCGGCCGCCGACAGCAGCGCGCCCCCCAGCACGCGCACCCGGAACGCGCGCGAGTAGTCATCAAGCCGGGTTCGCAGGCGGGATTCATGCAGCGCGTAGGCCTCGGCGCAGATGATGACCCGGCAGACCGCGTTGTAGTCCGCCAGCGGCGGCGGGGTGACCGGTTCGACCCGGCAGCCCAGGCCGCGCAACAGCCGCTCGGTCTCGGCCATCATCCGCAGGGTTTCGGGCGTGGCGGGCGCATCGCGCTCATAGAAGCGGCGCAGCACGCCGACGCGCAGGCCCTTGAGCGAGGTGCCCAGCCCGGACGCATAGGCCACCGGCGGAACCGGCACCGAGGCCGGATCGGCCGCATCATGCCCGGCCAGGGTTTCCAGCAGGATCGCGCAATCCTCGGCGGTCCAGGCCATCGGCCCGGCGGTGTCCAGACTGGGGGCCAGCGGGATCACCCCGCGGCGGGAGACCAGCCCGGGGGTGGGCTTGAGCCCGGCGATGCCGCAATACCCCGCCGGCAGGCGGATGGAGCCACCGGTGTCGGAGCCGGTGGCCCCCAGCACCAGCCCCGCCGCCACCGCGGCACCGGACCCCGAGCTCGACCCGCCGGTGAAGCGGAGCCTGTCCCACGGGTTGCGCGCCGGCGGCCAGGGCAGATCGAGCGCCGGCCCGCCGATGGCGAACTCATGGGTGGCGAGCTTGCCCAGGATCACCGCCCCGGCCTCGCGCAGGCGGCGCACCGTCTCCGCGTCAACTTTGGGCACGTTCTCGGCCAGCAGGCGGGAATGGGCGGTGGTGCGGATGCCGGCGGTCTCGTAGATGTCCTTCAGGCCGAGCGGGATGCCGAGCAGCCGGTGCCGTTCCCCGGCGGCCAGCCGGCGTTCGGCGGCGCGCGCGGCGGTAAGCGCCGGGCGTTCGCTGACGGTGATGAAGGCGTTGAGCCCCGGGTCCAGCGCGGCGATGCGGGCCAGCAGGGCGCGGGTGAGTTCGACCGGCCCGAGCTTGCGGGCGGCGATCAGCCGCGCCGCGGCGGCGAGGGTGCCCGGCAGGGTCATCGCGTCTTCACGGCGCGCCGCGCGGGGGCGGCGGGCGGTGGCAGGCGGAAGACGAAGGCCTGGTCGTCGGAAAGCGGCCGGTCGCGCGGCAGGCTGGCAGCCATGGCCGAAAGCTGGCGCCAGACCAGCACCAGGTCGGCGGTCTGGCCCGGGTTCAAGGTCAGCCCGGCGCGGCCCAGCAGCACCCCGAGTTCGGCGGGGGTGAGGCTCGCGCTGGCCGGGCGCGCGGTGGGCATGGGCGGAACCCTCTGCGAAACCTCGCAATCCTAACGGGACCGTTGCGCCGGAGCAAGCGAAGTTCAGTAGCCGCGCGCCCAATCCACCACGTTCGTGAGCGGACGGCCGTCCAGGAACGCCCGCAGATTGGCGCAGAACAGCGCGATCGCGCCATGCCGCGCCGCATCGCCCGCGCCCGAGACATGCGGCGTGATCAGCACCTTCGGATGCCGCCACAAGGCCTCGGGCGGTGGGTGGTCGAACTCGCCCCGATAGACATCCAGCACCACCCCGCGCAGCCGGTCGGCGGCCAGCGCCGCTGCCAGCGCCGCCTCGTCGATGATTTCCCCCCGCGCCACGTTGACCAGGATCGCCCCCGGCTTCATGGCGGCGAAGCGGGCCGTATCGAACAGGCCGGTGGTGGCCTCGGTCCAGTGGCAGCACACCGCCACCGCGTCCGCCTCGGCCAGCATCCCGTCCAGCGCCTCCGGCCCGGCCAGGACCGCGAACCCCTCCGGCGGCGGCTCCCCGGGCCGCGGCGCGCCGCGCGTGCCCACCACCCGCATCCCCAGCGCCGCGCCCAGCCGCCCCACCTCGCGCCCGATCCCGCCCGCGCCCACCACGCACAGGGTCCGCCCGGCCAGCGCCCAGGGCCGATAGGCGCGGTGCGAGAACGCGCTGCGATCCGCCGCCGCCACGTCCAGCGCCTTGGCGAAATGCAGGATGCCGGCGATGGCGTATTCGGCCATCGCCAGCGTGTTGCCCACCCCGCGCGAGGTGGTCACGGTCACGTCGCTGCCCCAGAGATCGCCGAGCCGCAGGTTGGACGCCCCGGCCGGGCGCTGGTGGAACCAGCGCAGCCTCGGGGCGCGGGCCCGCAGATCGCGCGGGAACGGCCAGCCGCCCAGGATCACCTCGGCCTCGGCCAGCAGGGCGTCGCGCTCGGCCCGGCTGCCCTGTCCCTCGCTGCCTGCGGGCAAATAGCGGCGGGCGGTGAAGTCGGGCCAGGTGGCGCGGATCTCGCCGTCGAACCAGCCGCCGGCATCGGTCAGCGCGATGCGCGGATCGACCGCGGCGATTTGCGCCCGCTCGGCGGCCGAGACGCGCTGGATCGTCAGGACCCGGAGCGGCGCCATCCCGCCTCAGCCGCGCTGGATCAGTTCGATCGAGACGTTCTCCGGCCCGCGCAGGAAGGCGATCCTCACCCCCGGCCTTGCGGTCATCGGCTCGAGGGTGAACCGCACCCCCTTGGCCTTCAGCTCCGCCGTCGCGGCATCGATATCGGTCACCGTCAGGCCGATATGCTCGAGGCCGAAATAGGGCGCATCCGGCGGCGTGGCGGTGGAGAGCGCCGGGTTGGCCGGCGCGATGAACACTTTCTGCCCGCCCCCCAGCAGCAGGTCGATCCGGGTCGCGCCGTCGGCCTGCTTGGTGCGGATCACCTCCGCCCCCAGCTTGTCGGCATACCAGGCGGCGGTGGCGGCCGGGTCGGGGCTGCGCAGGTGGATATGTTCCCAGGTAAAAACGGTCATGGCGACGGGTCCTCTCAGTGTCTGGTGGCGAAGTCGGGCATCACCCGGGTGCAGAGCAGTTCCAGGGCGCGGCTCACGCGGGGGTGCGGGATCCGGCTGCCGCAGTTGAGCTCGGCCAGGATGCCGTCGATCCCGAGTTCCTCGCGCAGGGCGCCCAGCCGGTCGGTCACCATCGCCGGCGTGCCGACGATGATCTTCTCGCGCAGGACCTCGTCGTAGTCGATGCTTTGCAGGCGCTGGCCGCGCTCGGCGCGCTGCTCGATGGCGCGCGCGCCGCTGCTGGTGGCGGTCCGTTCCAGCTGCGCGCCGAGCGTGCGGTAGAAATACATCAGCGACTCCCGCGGCTCCTCCCGCGCCGCGGCTTCGGTTTCGGCCAGATAGACCGGCACCCGCAGGAACACCCGCGGCCGGCCGGGGTGGCCGGCGGCCTCGAACGCGGCGCGATAGGCCGCCAGGTTGGGGCCGAGTTCCGACAGCGTGCCCAGCCGCACCGCGCAGAAGATCGGGTAGCCCATGGCGCCGATGGCGGCGTAGGTGTCGGGGCTGGTGGCGGCGATGCGGATATCCGGCAGGACACCCCCGGTGGGCTTCGGCACCGCGCAGACGTCGTGGAAGCGGTAGTATTTGCCCTCGAAACTGAACCGGTCCTGGGTCCAGGCGCGGCGCAGGATCTCCAGCACCTCGGCGAAGCGTTCGCGGCTTTCCGCGTAGGGGATGCCATAGGCTTCGTAGGTGCGCGGGAACCCGCTGCGCC
>JAKBCO010000196.1 GCA_021807785.1 Pseudomonadota bacterium | reverse complement strand
TTCTTCGCCGTGATGATCTTCCAGAAGCGCCGGCCGGTGCGGGCCTGGCTGCGCGCGCCGGAAGGCAGAACTGGCCCGACGGCGCGGCTGCGCAACGCGCTGGCGCCGGTCTGGCACTGGGTGCTGCTGGGGCTGCTCACGGCGGAATGGCTGATCTGGGCGATCGAGCTGCGCCACGGCTACGCCACCATGCTGCGCGGGCTGGTGGTGGTCATCCTGGTCGCGGTGGGCACCCGCATCCTCCAAGGCGAGTTGCACGGGCTGCTGAGCCGGATGCTGCGCCCGGGCCCCGTCGTCGCCGAGCGCTACCCCGGGCTGGAGGCGAGGCTCGCGCTCTATCACCCGATCGTGACCGGGCTGGTGCGCGTCCTGGTGCTGCTGGCCGGCCTGGTGCTGGTGCTGGAGCTGCTGGGGGTGGCGGTGATCGGCTGGGCCACCGGCTCCGCGCTGGGCCAGCGGATGGTGAGCGGCATCGGCACCATCGGCTTCACCGTGCTCTCGGCGCTGGTGGTCTGGGAGGGCACCAACGCGGCCATGCAGGCGCATCTGGCGCGCCTGACCCGGGAGGCGCACAGCGCCCGCGCGGCCAGGATGCGTACCCTGCTGCCGCTGCTGCGCTCGGCGCTCACGGTAACCGTGGGCATCATCGCCGGCCTCACCGTGCTGTCGCAGATCGGCATCGACATCGCGCCCCTGCTGGCGGGTGCCGGGATCGTCGGCGTGGCGATCGGCTTCGGCTCGCAGAAGCTGGTGCAGGACCTCATCACCGGCATCTTCCTGCTGCTGGAAAACGCCATGCAGGTGGGCGACTGGGTGACGGTTTCGGGCCTGTCTGGCTCGGTCGAGAATCTCTCGGTGCGCACCATCCGTCTGCGCGCCGGGGATGGCTCGGTCCACATCATCCCGTTCAGCTCGGTGACCAGCGTCACCAACACCAATCGTGGCCTGGGCAACGCGGCGGTGGCGGTCACCCTGGCGTTCTCGGCCGATTCCGACCGCGCCGGGGCAGAGCTGAAAGCCATCGTGGCGGCGATGCGCAAGGAAGCGACTTTCGCGCCGATGATGCTCTCGGAGCTGCAGCTCTGGGGCATGGACAAGCTGGACGGCGCGGCGGTCACCCTGGCCGGCCAGATCCCCTGCACCGATACCGGCCGCTGGCCGGTGCAGCGGGAGTTCAACCGGCGGGTGAAGCTGCGCTTCCAGGAACTTGGGATCCCGCTCTACAACCCCTCCCAATCGCTGCTGCTGCCGGCGCCGCCGGCGGAGGCGCCGCATGACCCCGGCTGACCTCGCCGCCCGCATCGCCGCCGCCGGCTTCGCCTTCATCGATGCCGCGACCATGCGCGCCGCACTGGGCGCATTCGGCTCCCTGGCCGACTGGCGCGAATTCGCCGCCAGCTGGAACGACCTGGGGCTGGATACCTTCATGGCCGATGGCGGGCGCTACCGGAAACGCCGGCACGCCGCCTTCGCCGCCGATGCCGCCGGCATCCGCCGCAAGCCGCACCAGCCGCACTACCAGAGCCGCGACTACAACCCGCTGAACGGGGGCGTGCAGCGCTGGTTCCCGCCGGTGGACGCCGCGCTGGGCGCCGGCCCGAGCCTGAGCACCATCCTGGGCTTCTGCCGCGCCGTCTTCGACCGGCTGACCGAAGCCGACGCCTGGCATGTCGAGGTGCATCAGTTCCGCATCGAGGCCCGCGCCGATGTCCCGGGCCGGCCGACGCCGGAGGGGATGCATCAGGACGGGGTGGACCATGTGCTGGTGCTGCTGGTCGGGCGGGATGGCGTGCGCGAGGGGGTGACCACGGTGGCCGATCTTGCCCGTCATCCGCTGGGCAGTTTCACCCTGACCGATCCGCTCGACGCCGCCTTCGTCGATGACAACCGGGCGATGCACGGGGTGACGCCGGTGGTGCCGGAGCGGGCGGACCGGCCCGGCGCGCGCGACGTGCTGGTGGTGACCTTCCGCCGCGAGCATCGGGGGGATGGTCGGAGCGGCGGGATTTGAACCCACGACCCCCAGTCCCCCAGACTGATGCGCTACCAGACTGCGCTACGCTCCGACCGCGCGGGTTCCCTACCAGTGCCGCCCGGCGCTGGCAATCGGCGGCGCCAGGCGCGGATCATCGATCGCCACCACCTCCCGCCCGATCGGCCACAGCGCGAGCCCGGCCAGCTTGAGATGGGCCCATGCGAACGGGATACCGATCAGCGTCACCGCCAGCAGCGCCGCGGCGATCAGATGCCCCAGCGCCAGCCACCAGCCGGCCAGCAGCAGCCAGATCACGTTCCCCACCACCCCCAGCGCCCCGGTGCCGAGATCGGCGCGGCCGATCCGGTCGCGCCGGACGGTGCGGAACCCGAACGGCAGGAAGGTATAGCGGGCGATGGCGAAGGCCGAGCGCGCCCAGGGCAGCCCGATCAGGGTGATCGCCATCAGCACGCCCGCCAGCACCCAGGCCAGCGCCATCCACACGCCGCCCAGCAGGATCCACAGGATGTTCAGCAGCAGGCGCATCGGCGAGCCTCCCGTTCAGGCGCCCCCATTCAGGCGCCCCCGTTCAGGCGCCAAGGTCGCGGAAGCGCCGGCGCAGGTCGAAATCGCGCGTGGTCACCGCCCGCTCGGCCCGCGCCAGCCGCGCATCCAGCGCGCGCAGCCGGCCGGTGACGGTCTCGAGCGTGCTGGCCGGGTCGGTGCGCAGCCCGCGCCAGAGCGCTTCCTGCGCGGGATCGGCGAACAGCGCCGGCGGTTTCGGCTTCAGCACGAACACGGCGATCGCGTAGCCCACCGCGGTGGGCAGGGTGAAGAAGATCAGCCCCAGCACGGTGGCCGCGCGCACCAGCGCCGGCGCCAGCCCCAGGTAGTCGGCGAGGCCGGCGCAGACGCCCGCCACCCAGGCGTGCTCGGTATCGCGCCAGATGCGGAACCGGTCCGCTGCCCCGCTCATCGCCCGCCTCCCGCCTCGGGGCCGAGGGCGCGTTCCAGGGCGTCCATCCGCGCCTCCAGCTTCGTTGCGAGCTCGGCAAGGTCGGCCAGCGCGCGCTCATGCTCGCGCGAGAGCATCCGCCCGGTGCGCCAATGCGTGGCGTAGTGCGCCACGATCCAGATCGGCGCCACCACCAGGACGAACAGGATGCCAAGGATGAAGACCATCATCGGTCAGCCCTTGGCCGGCATCGCCGAGGCCGGCGTTGGAGGCAGCCGGTTGCCCAGCCGCGCCTTCAGCCGGTCGAGCTCGTCCTGCACCGCGGCATCCTGTTCCCATTGCGCGAAATCGTCCTCCGGCGCGGCTTTGCGGCCGAGATCGAAGGACTCCACCTTGCCTTCCGCGGCATCGAGCGCGCGCTCCACCTGCTCGAACCGGGCGAAGGCGTCGGTGATGCGCTGGTCGAACAGGTTGCGCCGCAGCCGCAGCCGGTTGGCGGCGGTCTGGTGGCGGGCGATCAGCGCGCGCTGGCGGGTGCGGGCATCGTCGAGCTTGGCTTGCAGGCGGGCGATGTCCTCGTTCTGGCGGGTCAGCACCTCGGCCAGCTGGGCGAGCTGGCGTTCGGCCTCGGCGAGGGCTGCGACGGCGCGGGATTTGGCGGCGAGCGCCCCGCGCGCCAGGTCCTCGCGCCCGCGGGTGAGGGCGAGCTCGGCCTTGCGCTCCCATTCCGCGACCTCGCGGTGCAGGGTTTCGACCCGGCGTTCCTGTTCCTTGCGCTCGGCGATGCCGCGCACGGCGGCCGAGCGCACCTCGACCAGCGTGTCCTCCATTTCCTGCACGATCAGGCGGATGATTTTCTCCGGGTCCTCGGCGCGGGCGAGGATGGCGTTGAGGTTGGAGTTCACGATGTCGGAGAGGCGGGAGAAGATGCCCATGACCGGGTCCCTTGGTGGCGTGGTGGGGCCACAGCAGCAATCGTGCCAGAGGGGAGAGGGTTGATTCGCCGCGGTTTTTTCGGGATGGGGCGAAAGCATGGTGGCGATTTCCGACGGATGATGGCATATTTCACCACATCATGGCGCTTTCTCCCACTCCTCCCACCCCGCTCGGCCAATCCCCGGTCTTCCTCGACATGCTGGCCCATGTCTCCCGCCTCGCCCCACTCGACCGCCCGGTGCTGGTGGTGGGCGAGCGCGGCACCGGCAAGGAGCTGATCGCCGCCCGCCTCGCCTATCTCTCCCCGCGTTGGGACCGCCCGTTCATCACCCTCAACTGCGCCGCCCTGCCGGAGGGGCTGCTGGACGCCGAGCTGTTCGGCCACGAGGCCGGTGCCTTCACCTCCGCCACCCGCCGCCGCGCCGGCCGCTTCGAGGCCGCCGACGGCGGCAGCTTGTTCCTCGACGAGATCGCCACCGCCACCGCGGCGGTGCAGGAGAAGCTGCTGCGGGCGATCGAATACGGCGCGTTCTCCCGCATCGGCGGCAACGAGACGATCAGCGTCGATGTCCGCGTCATCGCCGCCACCAACGCCGATCTGCCGGCGCTGGCCGCCGCCGGGCGGTTCCGCGCCGATCTGCTGGACCGGCTCGCGTTCGACGTGGTCCGCCTGCCGCCGCTGCGCGAGCGGGGCGAGGATCTCGTGCTGCTGGCCGAGCATTTCGCCACCCGCATGACCGCGGTGCTGGGGCGGGACTATTTCGCGGGCTTCGCCCCGGCCGCGCTGGCCGCGCTGCGCGCCTGGCCGTGGCCCGGCAATGTGCGCGAGCTGCGCAACGCGGTGGAGCGCAGCGTCGCCCGCCTGGCCGATCCGACCCGGCCGCTGACGGCGCTGGTGATCGACCCGTTCGGCCCCGCGGCCCCGTCCGCCTCGGCGCCGTCCGCCCTGGCGCCCTCCGCCCCGCTTGGGGCCGCCAGCCTGCCGGAGGCGGAACACGCGCTGGAAGCGCGGATGCTGGCCGAGGCGCTGGCCGCCACGCGCTTCAACCAGCGCGCCGCCGCCGCCCGGCTGGGCCTCGGCTACGACCAGTTCCGCCGCCGGCTGCGCGCGCATCCCGCGCTGCGGCGGGGCGATCCATCCGCCGGGGGAACCGGGCGGGACAGTCCGCCCTGATCCCCGTGCCCGACCCACGCCGCGCCAAGGGGGCAGCCGGGCAGGAACGAAGGGAGGCGCGCAAGGGCCGAGCGGCGGGCGCGCGGCCGGGTCAACCCGGGCCAGGGGTGCGCCCGCGCCACTCCGCCAGCCGCGCGGTGGCCGCCCGCATATCCGCCTCCGGCCCGCAATAGCTGAAGCGGACGAAACCGGTCCCGCGCGCGGCATCGAAATCCACCCCCGGCGTCGCCGCCACTCCGGCCTCGGCCAGCATCCGCGCGCAGAACGCCACCGCATCGTTGCTGCGGGCGGTGATGTCGGCGAACAGGTAGAACGCGCCCTCGGCCGGGCTCAGCCGGTCGAACCCCGCCGCCGGCAGCGCCGCCAGCAGATGCGCGCGCGACCGGCGATAGCGCGCGACATTCGCTTCCAGCTCGTCCTGGCAGTCGAACGCCGCCTCCGCCGCCAGCTGCGAGATATGCGGGGCGGAGATGAACAGGTTCTGCGCCAGGCACTCCACCGGGCGGACCAGATCCTCGGGCAGCAGCAGCCAGCCGATGCGCCAGCCGGTCATCGAGAAATATTTGGAGAAGCTGTTCACCACCACCGCGTGCGGGCTCGCCGCGGCGGCGGTGGCGATCGGGGCGGTGTAGTGCAGCCCGTGATAGATCTCGTCGCTGATGAGCCGCGCCCCGGCCGCGTCGCACCAGCGCGCGATCTGCGCGAGCTCCTCCGGGTGCAGCATGGTGCCGGCCGGGTTGGACGGGCTCGCCACGATCACCCCGTCGGGCGGCGGGTCCAGCGCGTCCAGCAGCGCCGGGGTCAGCTGAAAGCGGCTCGAAGGCCCGGTCGGCACCACCACCGGGCGCATCCCGAGCGCGGTGAGGATGTTCACGTAAGGCGGGTAATAGGGCGCCGCCAGCGCGATCCGGTCCCCGGGATCGAAGGCGGCCAGGAACGCCAGCGGAAACCCGCCCGAGGCCCCCACCGTGACGGCGATGCGCGCGGCGGGCACGTCGAGCCCGTACCAGTCCCGGTAATGGGCGGCGATGCGGGACCTCAGGC
>JAKBCO010000195.1 GCA_021807785.1 Pseudomonadota bacterium | reverse complement strand
GTATCCTTGGTGCGCTTGCGGTAGAGCGCCGGGTCCTCCCACAGCGCGCGGGCGAAATCGGTGCGCACCAGCCCCGGCGCGATGGCGTTGGCGCGGATGTTGCGCGGCCCCCATTCGACGCAGATGTTGCGCGCCAGCTGCATGTCGGCCGCCTTGGAGATGGCGTAGAGCCCCAGCTGCGCCGAGCCGCGCAGCCCGCCGATCGAGGAGATGATGATGACCGACCCGCCGCCGCGCGCGGCCATCCCCGGCAGCACCATGTTGCAGAGCCAGAAATTGCTGCGGACATTGGCGCCCATCACCCGCTCGTACACCTCGTCGGAGGCGCCGGCCGCCGGCCCCAGATAGGGGTTCACCGCGGCGTTGCAGACCAGGATGTCGATCCCGCCCCATGCCGCAACCGTGCGGTCGGCCAGCGCCTGCAACGCCTCCTTGTGGGCGATATGGCACGGGATCACCATCGCCTCCCCGCCGCGGGCGCGGATCCCCGCCGCCACCGGTTCGCAGGCCTCGGGCTTGCGGGAGGAGATCACCACCTTCGCCCCGTGCTCGGCCAGGCGTTCGGCGATGGCCCGTCCGATGCCCCGGCTGGAGCCGGTCACCACCGCGACTTTTCCGGTCAGGTCAAACAGGTTCGCCATCGCATCCTCCCGGCCGCCTTGCGCGGCGCAGCTACCGATCAGTATGCTGGCCCCGCCGAGGAAACGTCAACCGGACCCGCCATGACCGAACCGCGCCAGGGGTTTCATCGCCACGCCGAGCTGCGCCGGCTGCTGCACCCCGAAAGCATCGCCGTGGTCGGCGCCTCCACCCGGCCCGGCTCGTTCGGGGAGCGGGTGCTGGTCAACCTCGCCGACTATGCGGGGCCGGTCTTCGCGGTGAACCCGCGCTACCCGCGCATCGGCGCGCGCGAATGTTTCCCCTCGCTCGCCGCGATCGGCCAGACGGTCGATTGCGTCATCATCGCCGCCGCCCGGGAGGCGGTGGAACCGCTGGTGCGGGAGGCCGCGGCGGCCGGCGCCGGCGGGGTGGTGGTGTTCGCCTCCGGCTACGCCGAGACCGGCAAGGCCGAGCGCCGCGCCGAGCAGGAGCGGCTGACCGCGATCGCGCGGGAGACCGGGCTGCGCATCGTCGGCCCCAACACGATCGGCCTGGTCAACGCGGCGCTGGAGGCGCGCGCGACCTTCATGACCATCACCCCGATCCCGCCGCCGGGCCCCTGCCCGATCGGCATCGTCAGCCAGTCGGGCGCGCTCGGGATGGCGCTGGCCCAGGGGGTCGCGCGCGGCGCCTCGGTCAGCCACGTGCTCACATCGGGCAATTCCTGCGATGTCGATATGGCCGACTACATCGCCTATCTGGCCGAGGATGCGGGCTGCCGGGCGATCGCCTGCGTGTTCGAGGGCTCGGCGGCGCCGCGGCGCATCCTGGACGCCGCCGCCTTCGCCGCCGGATGCGGCAAGCCGCTGGTGGTCTGCAAGATGGCGACCGGGGCCGAGGGCGCAGAGGCGGCGATGTCGCATACCGGCGCGCTGGCCGGCGCGCACGAGGCATACCAGGCCGCGTTCCGCCGCGCCGGGGCGGTGCTGGTGGAGGATTTCGAGCGGCTGTGGGAGACCACCGCCTTCCTGGCCAAGGCGGGCCCGCCGAAAGCGCGCGGGGCGGTGGTGCTGGTGACCTCGGGCGGGGCCGGGATCATGGCCGCCGATGCCGCCGAGGCCGAGGGCGTGCCGATGCCGCAGCCGGATGCCGCCACCAGGGCGGTGCTGGAAACCCAGATCCCGGAGTTCGGCGCCGCCCGCAACCCGTGCGACGTCACCGCCCAGGTCATCACCAACCCGGACTCCCTGGCGCTTTGCGCCGGCGCGCTGCTGGGCCACCGGGATTACGGGGCGATGGTGTATCCGCAGGTCTATTCCTACGAGGCGACGGCGCAGCGGGTGCCGATGCTGGAAGCACTGAGCATCCGCTACGACAAGCCGGTCTGCATGGTCTGGATCACCGAGTTCCTGGCCGGCCCCGGTTCGGCCGAGGCCGAGGCCTCGGGGCGGGTGGCGCTGTTCCGCTCCATGCGCTCCTGCTTCGCCGCGCTCGGCGCCTGGCACGACCGGGCGGCGCTGCTGGCCGCCCCGCCTGTGCCGCCCGCGCCGACGCCGGCGGTGGTGCGCGCCGAGGCGGCGGCGCGGATCGCCGCCGGCGGGGCCACGCTGACCGAACGCGAGGCCAAGGCGGTGCTGGCCCTCTACGGCCTGCCGGTGGTGGAGGAAATGTTGGCCGACAGCGCCGAGGCCGCCGTGGCCGCCGCCGAGCGGATGGGCTTCCCGGTGGCGCTGAAGGTGGACTCCCCCGACCTGCCGCACAAGACCGAGGCCGGGGTGATCCGGCTGAACCTCGCCGATGCCGCCGCGGTGCGCGCGGCCCATGCGGCGGTGCTGGCGAATGCCGCGCGCGTGACCCCGCCGCCGCGGATCGGGGGCGTGCTGGTGCAGCCGATGATCCCGGCTGGGGTGGAGCTGGTGATCGGCGCGCGGGTCGATCCGCTGTTCGGCCCGGTGGTGGTGGTGGGGCTCGGGGGCGTGCTGGTGGAGGTACTGGCCGATACCGCGCTCGCGCTGGCGCCGGTGGACGCGGCCGAGGCGCGGGCGATGCTGGACCGGCTGCGCGGGGCGCGGCTGCTGGACGGGTTCCGCGGCGCGCCTTCGGTGGATCGGGATGCGGTGGCGCGCGCGATCGTCGCCGTCTCCCGCTTCGCCGCCGACCATGCCGAGACGGTGGCGGAGATCGACGTCAATCCGCTGATCGGCGCCGGGGGGCGGGTGGTGGCGGTGGATGCGCTGATCGTCAGGCGGGTGCGGTAGCGAGACCCGATTTCAGCACCTCGCCGGCCAGATAGAGGCTGCCGCAGATCAGCACCCGCCCGGGCGCTTCCCGGCGCAGCGCGGCCAGCGCGGCGGCGACGGTGGGGCCGGGCCGCGCCCGCCCGCCGGCAGCGGCGATGATGTCGGTCACCGGCAGGGCCAGGTGCTGGCCCGGTTCGGCCACCGCCCAGACGGTCGCCGCGCGCGTCAGCAGCGGGCGCAGGAAATCGGCGGCATCCTTGCCCTGCTTCATGCCTACGATCAGATGCACCGGCTGATCCGCCCAGCGGTCCAGCTGCGCGGCCAGCGCCAGCCCGGCGCCGGGGTTGTGCCCGCCATCCAGCCACAGGCTGAACCCGGCCGGCAACAGGCTTGCGTCCAGACGTTGCAGGCGGGCCGGCCATTCGGCGCGCGCCACGCCGTCCGCCAGCGCCTCGGGCGGCAGGGCGAGCCCGGAGGCCCGCAGCGCGGCCACCGCGAGCGCCGCATTGGCCCATTGATGCGGTCCCGGCAGCGCGGGCTCCGGCAGGGCGATGCTGCCCTGGCGGTCGTGGTAGCGTCCGCCGGTCAGGTCCCATTCATGCCCGCGCCGCCAGGGTGGGGCGCCGGCGGCGGCGGCGCGGGCGTGCAGCCCCGCGGTCACCTCCGCCGCCTCGGTGCCGAAGGCCGCCGGGACGCCGGGTTTGAAGATGCCCGCCTTCTCGGCCGCGATTTCGGCCAGCGTCTCGCCCAGCAGCTCGCGGTGATCGAGCGAGATCGAGGTCACCGCCGTCGCCGCCGGCCGGGCGATCACGTTGGTCGCATCGCCGCGCCCGCCGAGCCCCACCTCCAGGATGCAGAGTTCGGCCGGCCGGCGGGCGAACAGCAGGAAGGCGCAGGCGGTCAGCACCTCGAAGACGGTGATCGGATCGCCGGCGTTGACGGTTTCGATCTCGGCCAGGGTGGCCTCCAGGGCGGCATCGTCCACCAGCCTCCCCGCCACCCGGAACCGCTCGTTGAACCGGACCAGATGCGGCGAGGTATAGACATGCGCGCGCCAGCCCCCGGCCTCGGCCATGGCGCGCAGGAAGGCGCAGGTGCTGCCCTTGCCGTTGGTGCCGGCGACATGGATGACCGGCGGCAGGCCCGCCTCCGGGTTGCCCAGCCGATCGAGCAGGCGGCGCAGCCGGTCCAGGCTGAGATCGATCAGCCGCGGGTAGAGCGCGTGCAGCCGCGCGATGCGCGCCTCGATGCGCGCGGCGGCGGGCGCGGGCGCGCTCACCCCAGCCGCGCCAGCGCCGCGTCCAGCCGCGCCGCCTCCGCCTCGGCCGCCGCCAGGCGTTCGCGGTTCTCGGCCACCACCTCCTCCGGCGCGCGGGCGGTGAAATCGGCGTTGGCGAGCTTGCGGGCGAGCTTCTCCGCCTCCGCCCGCGACCGCTCGCGCTCCTTGCCCAGCCGCGCCCGCTCGGCGGCGAGGTCGATCAGCCCGCCGAGCGGGATCACCACCGTCGCCTCGTCCAGCACCGCCTGCACCGCGCCGGACGGGGCGGGGCCTTCCAGCACGGCGACGTGCTCGGCGCGGGCGAGGCGGCGGATCGCCTCGTCCCAGCGAGCGGCGCGCGCGCGCGTGGCCGGGGCGGCGTCGCGCAGCAGCACCGGCGCCTTCACCGAGGGCGGCACGTTGAGCTCGGCGCGCGCGGTGCGGATCTCGGTAATCAGGCGGATCACCCAGTCGAGCTCGGCGCGCGCGGCCTCGGCCCCGGTGAGCGGGGCGGGTTCCGGCCAGCGGGCGCGGATCAGCGAGCAGGGCGCGCCGTAGCCGAAATGATCCCACAGTGCCTCGGTCACGAACGGCATCGCCGGGTGCAGCAGGCGCAGGATCAGGCCCAGCACATGGCCGGCGGCGGCGCGCAGCTCGGCCCCGTCCGGCCCGTCGAGCAGCGGCTTGGCCAGTTCCAGGAACCAGTCGCAGAACACGTTCCAGGTGAAGCGGTAGCCGGCGGCGGCGTAGTCGTCGATGCGATAGGAGTCGAGGGCGGCGGTGGCCTCGGCGATGGCGGTGTTGGCGGCGTCGAGCAGCCAGCGCGCGAGCGGGGTGCGGGCGGCGGCGGGGTCGAAGCCGGGGGCCGGGCCGATCGCGTTCATCTCGCAGAACCGCGCGGCGTTCCACAGCTTGGTGACGAAGCCGCGATAGGATTCCACCCGCGCCGCGCCCAGCTTCACGTCGCGCCCGGGACCGGTCAGGGCGCAGATGGTGAAGCGCAGCGCATCCGCCCCGTAGCGATCGATCAGGTCCAGCGGGTCGATGACGTTGCCCTTGGACTTGGCCATCTTCTGGCCGCGCTCGTCGCGCACCAGCCCGTGGATATAGACGGTGCGGAACGGCACCTGGTTCATCGTGTGGAGGCCGAGCATCATCATCCGCGCAACCCAGAAGAAGATGATGTCGAAGCCGGTGACCAGCACGTCGGTCGGGTAGTAGCGGGCGACTTCCGCCGTCGGCTCCGGCCAGCCGAGGGTGGAGAAGGGCCAGAGGCCGGAGGAGAACCAGGTGTCCAGCACGTCCTCGTCCTGGGTCAGCGCCGCGTCGCTTCCGTAACGGGCGCGTGCCGCCTCCCGCGCGGCGGCCTCATCGCGGGCCACGAAGACCTGCCCGTCCGGGCCGTACCAGGCCGGGATGCGATGGCCCCACCAGAGCTGGCGGGAGATGCACCAGGGCTGAATGTCGCGCAGCCAGGCGAAGAAGGTGTTCTCCCACTGCTTCGGCACGAACCGGGTGCGGCCCTGCTCCACCGCCGCGATCGCGGGGCCGGCCAGGGCGGCGGCGTTGCAGAACCACTGGGTGGTCAGGAGCGGCTCGATCGGCACGCCGGAGCGGTCGCCATGCGGCACCTGATGGGTGTGCGGCTCGGTCTTTTCCAGCAGGCCCAGCCGGTCGAGCTCGGCCACGATCGCCTTGCGCGCGGCCTCGCGGCTCTGGCCCTCCAGCGCGCGCAGGAAGCCAGGATCGGCGATGCCCTCCACCGCCGTCATCGCCTCGGCGATCTCGGCCAGGGTGATGAGCGCCTCGCGGTCCAGCACCGAGGGCATCGGCAGGTCGTGGCGCTGGCCGACGGCGAAATCGTTGAAATCATGCGCCGGCGTGATCTTCACCGCGCCCGAGCCTTTTTCCGGGTTGGAATATTCGTCGGCGACGATCGGGATGGCGCGCCCGACCAGCGGCAGGATCGCCCGCTGGCCGATCAGATCGCGCCAGCGCGGATCCTCGGGATGCACGGCGACGGCGGTGTCGCCCAGCA
>JAKBCO010000194.1 GCA_021807785.1 Pseudomonadota bacterium | reverse complement strand
ATGCCGTCCTCGGTCCAGGCGGTGGCGATCAGCGCCGGCGGCAGGCTGTCCCGATCGACGATCAGGCTGTGATAGCGGGTGGCGGTGAACGGGTTGGGCAACCCATCCAGGATGTCGCTGCCGGCATGGTGGATTCGGCTGGTCTTGCCGTGCATCGGCGCCGGCGCGCGCACCACCTGCCCGCCGAAGGCCTGGCCGATCGCCTGGTGGCCGAGGCAGACGCCGAGGATGGGGATGCGCCCGGCGGCGGCTTCGATCAGCTTCAGGCAGATCCCGGCCTCGTTCGGCGTGCAGGGGCCGGGCGACAGCACGATCGCTTCCGGTGCCAGCGCCAGCGCCTGCTCCACGCTCAGCGCGTCATTGCGCCAGACCGCGCATCGGGCGCCGACATCGCCCAGGAAATGCACCAGGTTGAAGGTGAAGCTGTCGTAGTTGTCGATGAGCAGGATCATGGCTCATGGTGCGGCCGGGCGCGGCCGAGGGCAAGCCCCCGGCCGGCGGGATCAGAACGGCAGGCCCACATAATTCTCGGCCAGCGCCCGCTGCGCGTTCTCCGAGGAGAACAGGTATTCGAGCTCGGTCCGCTGCAACCGCCGGTCATACTCGGTGCTGTCGGGAAAGCGGTGCAGCAGCATGGTCAGCCACCAGGAAAACCGCTGCGCCTTCCAGACCCGCGCCAGCGCCCGCGCCGAATACCCTTCGAGCCCGGCATCGTCGCCCTTGAGGTAGTGATCGGCCAGCGCGTGATAGAGGTAGTAGATGTCGGAGGCTGCGGTATTGAGCCCGCGCGCCCCGGTGGGCGGGACGATATGCGCGGCGTCCCCGGCCAGGAACAGCCGGCCCCAGCGCATCGGCTCGGCGACGAAGCTGCGCAGCGGGGCGATGCTTTTCTCGATCGAGGGACCGGTCTCCAGCCGCGCCGCCACCTCCGCCGGCAGCCGGGCGCGGAGCTCGGTCCAGAAGGCATCGTCCGACCACTCCTCCACCCGGTCCGACAGCGGCACCTGGAGGTAGTAGCGGCTGAGCACCTGCGAACGCAACGAACACAGCGCGAAGCCGCGCGGATGGTTCACATAGATCAGTTCGGGGGAAACCGGCCGGGTGCGCGACAGCACCCCGAACCAGCCGAACGGATAGACCCGCTCGTACTCCCGCAGCACCGCGCGCGGGATGGCGGGGCGGCAGACGCCGTGGAACCCGTCGGCGCCGATCACGTAGTCGCAATCGATCCGGTGCCGGGTGTCCCCCTCGCGCCAGGTGACATAAGGCGCGTCGGAGGTCAGATCGTGCGGCGTCGCGTCCTCGGCGTTGTGCAGGGTGATGCCGCCCATCCGGTCGCGGGCCTCGTAAAGATCGCGGGTGAGTTCGGTCTGGCCATACACCATCACCGAGCTGCCGCCGGTGAGCCGGGCGAGGTCGATGCGGTCCACCCGCCCGTCATGGGCGACCAGCAGGCCGTGATGGATCTCGCCCTCGCGGTCCATCCGCTCGCCGCAGCCGGCCTCCCGCATCAGCGCGGCGAAGCCGTGTTCCAGGACGCCCGCGCGGATGCGGGCCAGGACGTAGGCGCGAGGGTGTTTTTCGAGCAGCGCGGTCGCGATGCCGCGCCGGTGCAGCAGCTGGGCCAGCAGCAGGCCGGAGGGGCCGCCGCCGATGATGCAGACCTGGACCTTCATCCGGTTCCTCCGCGGGCGTGAGCGGCCCCGGCTTGCCGACACCGCCGAGGCCGGTCATGCGCCCGCCCGCCCGAGGGCGCATATGCGCCCGCGCGCCCAGGGGCGCAACGGGTTGACCGCTTGACGCCCCTGCCCCCCCTCGACCACCCTTCCCGCACCGCTCCGGGAGAGTGCATGTCCGCCCCCCCACCCCCCGACCTCCGCCCCGAAGCGGACCAGCTGCCGATGGACTGGCCGCGCCTCGCCGCCTACCTGGCCGGCGCCGGCCTCACCCTCTCCCTCGACCCGCCGCCCCGCCAGTTCGCCGGCGGGCTCGCCAATCTCAACTACCTGCTCACCCTCGACGGCGCCCCCGCCGTCCTCCGCCGCCCCCCGCCCGGCGATCTCCCTCCCGGCAGCCACGACATGGCGCGCGAGCACCGCATCCTCGCCCGCCTGGCCGATGCGTTGCCCACCGCCCCCCGCTCGCTCCATCTCTGCACCGATCCGGCGGTCCTCGGCGCCCCGTTCCAGCTGCTCGAATACCGCCCCGGCCTCGTCATCCGCGCCACCCTTCCCCCACCGCTCGCCGGCCGCCCCGAGATCGGCGCCCGTCTGTCCGAAGTCCTGCTCGCCACCCTCGCCGCCCTGCACGCGGTCGATCCGGCCGCGGTCGGGCTCGGCGCGCTCGGCCGCCCCGAAGGCTTCCTCGCCCGCGCCGTCGCCGGCTGGCGCAAGCGCGGGCTGGCGGCGATGGAGGACGGCACCGCGGCCCTGCACCGCGATCTCGGCGGGTGGCTGGAACGCCACGCCGTGCCGGACGCCGCGCCGACCCTGCTGCACAATGATTTCAAGCTCGACAACCTGATCCTGGATCCGGCCGACCTCAGGGCGGTCGCCATCGTGGACTGGGACCAGGGCACCCGCGGCGATCCGCTGTTCGACCTCGCCACCCTGCTCGGCTACTGGGTCCGCCCGGGCGACCCGCCGGCGATGTTCGAGATGGCGCAGATGCCGGCCGACGCACCCGGATTCCTCTCGCGCGCCGACGCGCTCGCCCGCTACGCGGCACTGACCGGGCGCGACGTTTCGGATTTCCTGTTTTACCGCGTGCTGGCGATGTACAAGCTCGGCGTGATCTTCCTCCAGCTCGGGCTGCGCTGGCGCCAGGGCACCACCACCGATCCGCGCTACGCCGCCTTCAGCCCGCTCGGCACCGGGCTGCTCGCCTTCACCCACGACATCGCCCGAGGACGCGCGTTCTGATGGATTTCTCGCTCTCCCCCGAACATACCGAGTTGCAGGCCCGCACCGCCCGCTTCATCCGCGAGCGGATCATTCCGCTGGAGGGCGACGTGCGCCAGGGCCGCCACGGCCCCTCGGACTCGTTCCGCCTCGAACTCAACGCGCTGGCCCGCGCGGCCGGGCTGCTGGCCCCGCATGTCGGCCCCGAATGGGGCGGGCTCGGCCTCAGCCATGTCGGCAAGGCGGTGGTGTTCGAGGAGGCGGGCTACTCGCTGCTCGGCCCGCTGGCGATGAACATCTCCGCCCCCGACGAGGGCAACATGCATCTGCTCGAGCATGTCGCCACCGACGAACAGAAGGAACGCTTCCTGCGCCCGCTGGCCGAGGGCCATCTGCGGTCCTGCTTCGCCATGACCGAACCCGCCCCCGGCGCCGGGTCGGACCCGGCGGCGCTTGCCACCACCGCCCGCCGCGACGGCGATCACTACATCATCTACGGCACCAAGTGGTTCATCACCGGCGCCGACGGCGCCCAGTTCGCCATCATCATGGCCCGCGCCGAGGAAGGTGCGACCATGTTCCTTTCCGATATGAACCGGCCCGGCATCGAGCTGGTGCGCAACATGGACAGCCTCGACCAGGGCTTCCCCGGCGGGCACGGGGTGCTGCGCTTCAGCGGCCTCAAGCTGCCGGCGGACGCGGTGCTGGGCGAACCAGGCAAGGGCTTCCGCTACGCCCAGGTGCGCCTCGCGCCCGCCCGGCTGACCCATTGCATGCGCTGGCTCGGCGCCGCCCGCCGGGCCCACGCGATCGCCGCCGAGTATGCCGGCCGGCGCGAGGTGTTCGGCCACAAGCTCGGCGCGCATGAAGGCGTGGGGTTCATGCTGGCCGACAACGAGATGGACATCCGCATGGCCCGCCTGACCATCTGGCACACCGCCTGGGTGCTGGACCAGGGCGGGCGCGGCGGCACCGAATCCTCGATGGCCAAGGTGATCTGCTCGGAGGCGATCTGGCGGGTCGCCGATCGCTGCGTGCAGATCATGGGCGGCCAGGGCGTGACCGGGGAGACCCTGGTCGAGCGCATCTTCCGCGAGGTGCGCGGCTTCCGCATCTATGACGGCCCGTCGGAAGTCCATCGCTGGTCGATCGCCCAGCGGGTGATGAAGCAGGGGGCGAACTGGTGAGCGGGTTCTTCGACCTCACCGGCCGGGCGGCGGTCGTCACCGGCGCCGGGCGCGGCATCGGGCGCGGTATCGCCGAAGCCCTCGCCGGCGCCGGGGCGCGAGTGCTGCTCGCCGGACGCACCGAGGCCATCCTGGCCGAGACCGCCGCCGCGATCGGCCCCGACGCCGGGATTTTCCGCGCCGACGTCGCCGTGGAGGCCGATGTGGTCGCGCTGCGCGACGCCGCGCTGGCCCGCTTCGGGCGCATCGACATCCTGGTCAACAACGCCGGCATCAACCCGATCTGGCGGACCATCGAGAAGACCTCGCTGGCCGACTTCCGCGCCATCCTGGACGTCAACCTGACGGGAACGTTCCTCTGTTGCAAATATCTCGGCGCGGCGATGGCCGCCGCCGGGTCCGGGGCGATCGTCAACATGAGCTCGGTCGCCGGACATGTCGGGCTGACCCGCTCGGTGCCCTACTGCGCCTCCAAGGGCGGGGTCGAGATGCTGACCAAGGCGCTGGCGGTGGAATGGGCGACGCGGGGGGTGCGGGTGAATTGCCTCGCACCCGGCTATGTCGATACCGACCTCACCTCCGGGCTGCTGCATCACGAGACCCTGAGCAAGCCGTTCCTCGACCACACGCCGATGGGCCGGTTCGGCGCCCCCGGCGACATCGCCGGGGCGGCGCTGTTCCTGGCCTCCGACGCGGCGGCCTATATGACCGGACATTCGCTGGTGGTGGACGGCGGCTGGACCGCGCATTGATCCGGGATGAAACTTCCGCGCGGGCGCGGCCTATATTCCACCCTCCAGCCAGCCGATCAGCCGCCGGGTCTGCGCCAGCATGTCCGCCTCGTCGGTGGCCAGCGGGCGGAGGATGAATTTCGACACCCCGGCCGCGTCATACGCCGCCACCCGCGCCCGCAGCTCGGACCCGTCGCCCACCACGAAGGGCGGCGGGTCGGTGCGCCCGGTGCGCGCCCGATAGGCCTCGGCGGCGGCGGCCACCACCGGCGCGTCGGCGCGGCCGAAGCGGAAGGCGATGCCGGCGCCGTAATGGTCGGCATCGATGCTGCGCCCGGCCTCGGCCAGGGCCGTTTGGATCGCCGCGATCACCGCCCCGGCCTCCGCCGGCGTCTCCGGCCCCGCCTGCCAGCCGGTGCCGAAGCGGGCGGTGCGCCGGATCGCCGCCGGCGAGCCGCCGCCGATCCAGATCGGCAGCTCGGCCTGCACCGGCACCGGGGCGATGCGCGCGGCGGCGAGCCGCACATGCCGGCCCGCGAAGGTGACCGGCGCGCCGGTCCAGAGCAGGCGGATCACTTCCAGCGCCTCGTCGGTCTGCCGGCCGGCGGCGGCGAAATCCCGCCCCAGCGCCGCCCATTCCGGCGCCCGCTTGCTGCCGATGCCGAACCCGGGCAGCAGCCGTCCCTCGGACAGCACATCGATGGTGGCGCATTGCTTGGCCACCGTCAGCGGATCGCGCAGCCCGAGCGAGAGCACGTTGACGCCGATCTTGAGCCGCCGCGTCCGCCCCGCCACCGCCGCCAGCGCCGAGAGGCTCTCCAGGATCGGCGCACGCGAGATCAGCCGGTCGGTCTGCCAGAAGCTGTCGATCCCGCCCTGCTCGCAAAGATCGATCCAGCGCCAGAATCCGGCCGCGGTGGCGAACGGGAATTCGGCGAGGCCGATGCCAAAGGCGCGCTTGCGGGTCATGCCGAGGTCCCTCCGTCCGCCAGGTTATACATGCCCGCGCGCCCAGGCGGCCAGCATGGCCAGCCGGTCGCCGGTGCCGAAGCGCCAGCTCCGGCCGGCGCGCACGGCCGCCAGCGCCCGCCGCGCCGGCACCAAAGGCAGGGAAGCGGCCAGGGCGGCGCGCGGCAGGTCCGGCACCACCGCCCAGGCCTCGGCCCGCGCCGCCAGCGCCGCCGGCGCCACCCCGGGCGGCAGCAGCGTGCGCACCCCGTGCCCGGGGCCGGCCAGCAGCGCCCGCGCCGCCGCATCGGCCGCGCCGAGCGGGGCCAGCGCCTCCGGAAGCGGCGCCCCCAGCAACCGCCCCGCCGCCACCGAAACCGCGCCGGC
>JAKBCO010000193.1 GCA_021807785.1 Pseudomonadota bacterium | reverse complement strand
GCGCAGAACCTGATCCGCTTGGCACCAGGGAAGACCTCCCTGCGGCAAAAGCGCATGGCCGCCGGATGGGATGATGACGTCCTCGCCAAGCTCATCGCCCCGTAGGCTCGTTCACCCGATTCCCCTGTTGATCCACGTCAATGACCTGATCTTCAAACGCGCCTAGCCGAACCTCGCGTCCGGAGGCTGTAACGGAAAGGGACATGCCGGAAATGAGGGCTTTATGCCGATGGGCGGCGACCGTGAGTGCCACTGTCTCGCTGCTCCCTGCCGGGGCGTGGGCCCAGACCCCGGCCGGACCCTACGGCTACGGCCCGCAAATGATGTGGGGGTGGGGATGGTACGGCATGATCCTTGGACCATTGTTCATGATCCTTATGCTCGCCGTGGTCATCGCGGCCGTCGTGCTCGCAGTTCGGTGGCTCGGCGGCCCTTGGCAAGCGCCGCTGCACCATTCACCGCCGGGTCGGACGGCGATGGACATCCTCAATGAGCGCTTCGCGCGCGGCGAGATCGATCAGGCCGAGTACGAAGCGAAGCGGCGCCTGATCTCCCAGGGCTGATCCGCGCCAGCAGCGCAAGCGGGATACGGTCGGCCTCCTGACCAAAAGCGGTGACGCAAGCGCGACCGACGGGACGAGGCGATGCCTTCGGCCTGCGGCTCGCGACCAGAGGGCGCGTCCCCGTCGCCGACCCGGGCCGCATTCGTCGAACCGTCGCACGAGCGGACGCATATGCCGGTTGCGCTCTGTTAGCGCCGCTCCCATGCAACCCGCATTAACGTCACGACAATCCGCCCCCCCGCACGCAGACTGCCACGCAGCGAACCGGCTACCTTCGACTGCCCCCCCGCCCGGCGGCGATACGGCAGCGGCACCTCCAGGACCCGAAGCCCTGCTTGGGCGGCCAGCATTTGCATCTCCAGGTTCCAGCCATAGCCCATCTCGCGCATCGCCAGGCGGTCCAGCGCGTCGCGGCGGATCGCCCGGAAGGCGCACATGTCGGTGTACGGGACGCCATACAGCAGCCGCATCGCCATCCCGGCGAGCCGCCCGGCCAGCACCTGGTGCCAGGCCATCGCACCGGCCTCACGGCCTCCGAGAGTGCGGGTTGCGAGCACGAAATCCCGCGCCCCGTCCGCGATCGGCCCGACGAGTTGCGCCATCAGGTCGGCCCGGTCGGCCCCATCGCCGTCCAGGAACACCAGGATCGTGCTGGCCGGATCAGCCGCCGCGGCGCCGGCGGAGCAGGCCCGCCCATAGCCTCGCCCGGCCGCCAGCACCCGCGCGCCGGCCGCCGCGGCCTCGGCCAGCGTGGTGTCGCTGCTGCCGCCGTCCGCCACGATCACCTCCCGCACCAGCGGGCGCGGGAGTTCGGCGATCACCCCTGCGATCGTCTCCGCCTCGTTCAGGGTCGGGATCACGACCGAGACGATGCCGGCCTGTTTTTCCATCGCCGCCTGCCGTGTTGTGCCAAGCCCCTGTAGCCTGCCAGGATGAGCGTCATGACCGACCGAGTGGCCCTCCCGCCGATCCTCCGTGCCAAGCATCCTGCCGCGCCCTCCGTCTTCCGGCCGGGGAACCTCCTGCGCGAGGCCCGGCGACAGAAGAACCTTGCTGAAACAAGCGTTCCCGAGATCTGCGTCCTCGACCCCGACGGCGACCTTGAAGCGGAACTTCGCCGCGTCGGCCGAGCACGCATGGACCCGGATTGGCCCTGTTACCACACGACGCTCAGCCGTTTCTCGGTCGATGGCGAGAAGTTCGGTGTGCTTCCCCGAGCCGTGGGCGCATCCTTTGCCGTCCTTGAAGCCGAGCAGCTGTTCGCCTCTGGCTGCCGCCTGCTGCTCAGCGTCACGTCCGCCGGCCAGATCGCTGATCTCGGTCCCACGCCCTATTTCATCCTGATCGATCGCGCGCTCCGAGACGAGGGCACCAGCTACCACTACCTTCCGCCCGCCACCTTCGCGGCCGCCGACGCGGCGCTGGCGAATGCCGTGCACTCAGCAGTGCAGGGCCTGCCTTTCCCGGTCCTTCGCGGCGCCACATGGACCACCGACGCCCCGTTCCGGGAGACGGAGGCCGCGATCGCCGCCGCTGCCGCGCAAGGGGCCTTGGCCGTAGAGATGGAAGCTGCGGCCCTTTACGCCTTCGCCCAGGCGACCGGCCGGGCCGTGCTATGCTTTGCCCACGTCACGAATCAGATGGCCCAGACCGCTGGCGATTTCGAGAAAGGCGAGGCCAACGGCACGACCGACCTCCTCCACTTGCTCGCCGCCACGGCCCAGGCCTGGCGCAGTCACGCGCGAAAGATCGACCATGCGACCGAACCCGGTTGACGACGCGATCGCCTTCCTGACCAAGCCTGCCTGGACCACGCCAGTCTTCTGGCTTCTGCTGCTGGGCAGCATCGTCATCGCGCTGCGCGCCTGGCGCGGCCTGCCGGGTCAACGGCGGCTCCACGACGCGGCAATCTGGCTGCTGCGCCTCTTGGTCGGGATCATGTGGTGGCAGCAATCGCTGTGGAAAATCCCACCCGATGAGGGCGGGCTGATCTATTGGATGAAGCAGGAAGTGGCGCACGCTGCCATCGCCCTGCAAGCGACCTTCGTCGCCCAGATCGTATTGCCGCGCATAGCCGTGTTTGGCCCGGCGGTGTACGCGATCGAGGTTGGAATCGGAGCCTCCTTGATGCTCGGCCTGTTCACCCGCGGCTTCGCGTTGCTCGGCATCGCCATGGCAGTCAATCTCTGGCTCGGTCTCTACTCCGCGCCGGGCGAATGGCCCTGGACATACATGTTCCTGGTCATTCTCATGGCCCTGTTCGCCGTCGATCCGCCGGGCCGCTGTCTTGGGCTCGACGCGTCGTGGCGTCATCGGCTGCGGGACGGGGCGCTGCTCCGGCTGCTTGCGTGAGTCCGAAGGCAGGCGAACGGACCCGACCCGAATGATGCCGCCATCGGGATCCTGCGCGGTCGCGGTCATGGCCAAGACGCCTCGGCCAGGGCATGTGAAAACCAGGCTCGTTCCGCCGCTCACGGCCGAAGAAGCCACCGCGCTCAACGCAGCCTTCCTGTACGATATCACCGCCATGATTGCGTCGGTCGGACGCAACCTCGCGGTCAGCGGCTTCGTTGCCTATGCGCCGGCGGACGGCGAGGCGCTGTTCGACGGGAAGCTGGCACCGCAAACCGGCCTCGTGCTGGCGGATGGATCCGTGCCGTTGCCCCCGGAAATCTCGGGCATCGGCCGGTCCCTGGTCCAAGCCATGCGCAGCCTGCTGGGGCGTGGCTTCGATGCGGTGTGTCTGGTCAATTCGGACAGCCCGACCTTGCCGGCCGCGATCCTGGCGCAGGCGGTGGCGGCGCTCGCCGATGGACGGCAAGTGGTGCTGGGGCCGGCCGAGGACGGCGGATACTACCTGATCGGCGTCCCCGCCGCGCTGGCGGCCCGCGCCGAGGCATTATTCCGCGACATCCCCTGGAGCACGCCGGGCGTGACCGCAGCCACCCTTGCCCGCGCCGCCGAGGTGCCGCTCCAGGTCCTGTCCCTGCCGGTGTGGTACGACGTTGACGACGCCGCTTCCCTGCGGCGGCTGGCGGTCGAACTCGCCGACCGCACTGGCCTCACCGCTGGGTTCGCTCCGCAGACAGCGGAGATCATCGCGCGCCTCGGGCTCGGCCGGCGTCTGGCCGATCCGATCCGTTGAACGCCAAATCGGCGCGTGCGGCGGGGTTCCAGCTTGGCGCGCTCGGCCTCGGGCTGGTAGCGCTGACGGCCCTCGGGCTGGCGGTGGTGGCCGGGCGGCCGGCGGGTAATCCGGGGCCGGGGCGCACCTTGGATGTGGTGCTGATAGAGCTGGCCGCGGGGCTGCTGTATCTGGCCGCAGCCGCGCTGGTGGTGCGCCGGCCACTGCCGGCGGGTGCGGTCTGGATCGTGCTCGCCGCGGCATTGGCGATGCGGGCGCTGCTGCTGCCGATCGCACCGCCGCTGTCATCGGATCTGTATCGCTATGTCTGGGACGGTCGGGTGCAGGCGGCGGGGATCAATCCGTATCGCTTCATCCCAGCCGACCCGCGGCTCGCGTTCCTGCGCGACCATGCCGTGTTCCCCCACATCAATCGCGCCCACACCGCGCGGACGATCTATCCCCCCACCGCCGAGGCAGTGTTCCGCCTCGCCGCCTGGATTGCCCCGGGGGTGGCGGGCATGAAGGCGGTGATGCTGGGGTGCGATCTGGTGGTGATCGCCGGCCTGGTCGCCCTGCTGCGCCTCGCCGATCGGCCGCCCGCGCAGGTGCTTCTCTATGCCTGGGCGCCGATGCCGGTGTGGGAATTCGCCGGCAACGGCCATGTCGATGCCCTGGCAGCGGCGTTCGTCACCCTGGCGCTGCTTGCCGCCGCGCGCGCTCGGCGCGGTCTGGCCGGCGCGCTGCTCGCCGCCGCGACTCTGGTCAAATTCCTGCCCGCCGCGATCGCGCCGGCCTTCTGGCGGCGCTGGGACCTGCGGCTGGTCGGTGTGTTCGTGGCGACGATCGGGTTGCTCTACGCGCCCTACCTCGGCGTTGGCGCGCGCGTCCTTGGCTTCCTGCCCGGCTACGCGGCGCAAGAAGGGCTGTTGTCCGGGCGCGGCGTGTTCCTGCTCGATCTGCTGCGGCTGGTGGCGCCGCTGCCGGGCTGGGCGGGCGCCGCCTATACGGCCGCACTGGCGGCGATCCTGGCGGCGTTGGCACTGGCCTACGGGTTCGGGCCACCGCTGCCGGCCGCCCCGCCGGACCGGGTGCGGGTGCTGGCGCGCCAGGGGGCGGTGCTCGGGACGGTCGCGCTGGTCGGGGTTTCGCCGCATTATCCCTGGTATTTCGGCTGGCTGGTGCCGCTGGTTTGCCTCGCGCCGGCGCCGGCCCTGCTTTACCTTGTCGGCGCCAGCGTGCTGCTTACGCTCGATCCGGTGCACCATCTCGGCATCGCCGCCCTGGTCTATCTGCCGACCGCCGCGCTGGCCTCGGGATCCTGGCTGGCCGTGAGGAGACGCCGATGAGCCTGCCCGACCCGCGCCGCTACTTCGAGGCCGTCCGCACGCGCGCGCCCGAGGCAGCGGCAATGCCCGTCTGCCTCTATCTGGAGGTCACCAATCGCTGCAACCTGCTGTGCGAGACCTGCCCACGCACGTTCGAGGCGCTGGAACCCCCGGCCGATATGGACTGGGATCTGTTCACCCGTATCGTTGACCAGGTGCCGGGCCTCGCGCGGGCGGTGCTGCACGGGGTGGGCGAGCCGATGCTGGTGCGCGCGCTGCCGCGCATGGTACGCTACCTCAAGGATCGCGGCACCTACGTGCTGTTCAACACGAACGGTACTTTGTTGTCGCCGCGTCGCGGGCGCGAGCTGATCGCGACGGGGCTCGACGAGCTGCGCGTATCGCTGGATGCAGCCTCCCCGGAAGGGTTCCTGCGCGTGCGCGGGAAGCCTTTGTTCGGGCGCATCCTTGCGAATTTGCGTGCCTTCACGGCGTTGCAGCGGGAGATTGGCGCCACGACCCCGCGGGTTTCGCTATGGCTTACCGGGCTGCGCGAGACCCTGGCGGAACTGCCGGCATTCATCCGTCTGGCGGCCGATGTCGGGGTGGCGGAGGTCTATCTGCAGCGCCTGGTCTATGACGATGCCGGCCGCGGCCTCGCCCGACCCGACCAAGCGCTGTTTGCGAGCGTAGCCGCGGAGGAAGACGCGGTGATCGCGGAGGCCACCGCCCTGGCGACACAGCTCGGCGTACGGTTCGATGCTTCGGGCGCAACCGAGCCGGGGCTGTCGTTGCAGGCGGGTCCGGGTCCACAGCCGTGGTCCGGGTGCCGACGGCCATGGTCGCTCATGTATTTCACTGCGCACGGCCGTGCGCTGCCCTGCTGCATAGCACCGTTTTCCGCGCGCGGGTACGCGGGCTACACGTTGGGCGACGCGACCCAGGAAACCCTGCGCGAGATTTGGAACGGAGCGGCGTACCGGGGCTTCCGGGAAGGGCTGCTCGGCGACACGCCGCCGGCGCCCTGCGCAGGGTGCGGGGTGCGGTGGAGCTTGTGAGAAGCTGGGTCATGGTCTGTCGGATCCTGGCGAGCGAGGTAACTTGCGGTCGCGCGAGTGTATTTGTGGCATCACCACCGGGCAACCCGGAAATCACTG
>JAKBCO010000192.1:3090-6172 GCA_021807785.1 Pseudomonadota bacterium | reverse complement strand
GTCCGGCGACCTCGCGCAACCGTGAGGGAGGATCAACATGTCGGTCGGCACACCTGCCCGCAACCCGGTGGTCTGGGGCTGGGACCAGCTCCGCGGCGCCCTGCATCCGCATGCCGCCGTCGTTCACCCCGCGCCGAAACTGGCGATCGCGCGGCTTGCCCCATCCGATCTCGGCGCCGCGCTGGCCGAGGGATGGGCGGATTTCCGCGCCGATCCAACCCATTATCTGTTCCTCTGCGCCTTCTATCCGGCGGTCGGGCTGGTGCTGGGGCGGCTCGCCTCGGGGGCGGGGACGGTGGCGCTGATCTTCCCGCTGGTGGCCGGATTCGCGCTCCTGGGGCCGTTCGCGGCGGTGGGCCTTTACGAATTGTCGCGCCGGCGGGAGGCCGGTCAGCCGGTCGCCTGGTGGAATGCGTTCGGCGTGTTCCGGGCGCCCTATTTCCCCGAGATCATCAAACTCGGCCTGGGGCTTTCCGCCTGGTTCGTGCTGTGGCTGATCGTCGCCGAGGGGCTCTACCTGCTCACCATCGGGCCGGCCGCGCCGCATTCGGTGGCCGCCCTGCTGGCCGCGGTCTTCGGCACCCGCGCCGGCTGGGCGCTGCTGGTGCTGGGCAACGCCGCCGGATTCGGCTTCGCCGCCGTCGCCCTGGTGGCCGGGGTGGTCTCGTTCCCGATGATCGTCGATCGCGGAGTTTCGGTGGAAACCGCGCTGGCGGCCTCGTTGGCAACGGCGCGCGCCAACCCCGCGATGATCGCCGGCTGGGGCCTGATCGTGGCGGCGATGCTGGTGCTGGGCAGCCTGCCGTTCCTGATGGGTCTGGCGGTGGCGATCCCGCTGCTGGGGCACGCCACCTGGCACCTCTACCGGCGGGCGGTAATCTGGCCGGAGGCGTAGCCGGGGCTACGGCGCCACCTCCACCACCGCATCCGCCGCGAACGCCCCCTGCCCCTCCGGCATGGCGAAGACCGGATTCAGGTCAACCGACGCGAGGCGCGGGCCCGCCGCCACGGCGAAGGCGGACAGCCGCGCCAGCATCGCCGCCAGTGCCTTGATGTCGGCGCGAGCCCGCCCGCGCGCCCCGTCGAGCAGCGGGAAGCCGCGAATGGAGCGGATCATCGTCTCGGCCACGTCCGCGCCGAACGGGCAGCGGCGGAAGACCACATCCTTGAGCACTTCGACGAACACCCCGCCCAGCCCGAACATGGCGATCGGGCCGAACACCGGGTCGCGGTGGATGCCCAGGATGCACTCCACCCCGCCCTTGAGCTGCTTGGCCACCAGCACGCCTTCGATCCGTGCCGTGGGCGCGTGGGCGCGCGCGCGGTCCAGCAGGGTGGCGAAGCCGGCGCGCACCGCGGCCGCATCCGCGACGTCCAGCAGCACGCCGCCGATTTCGGATTTGTGCAGAATGTCGGGGGAGAGGATTTTCATCACCACCGGAAAACCGAACCGCTCCGCCGCCGCCACCGCCGCGGCGGGATCGGCGCAGGCGGCTTCCGGCGCGCAGGCGATCCCGGCCGCCGACAGCAGCTGCTTGGCCGCGGCCTCCGATGGCGTGGCGGCGGGCAGGGAGACCGGCGGCACCGACGGCGCGGGGGCGGGCGCCGGCGCGGCGAAGGCGGCCCCGAACCGACCCATGGCGGCGATCGCGGTCACTGCCCGGCTCGGGTCCTCGTGGCAGACCCAGCCATCGGCTTCCATCGCCCGTGTGACCTCCGCCGGCGCGATCGCCGACAGCACGTGCAGCCGGTCGGGATAGCGGGCGCGCACCCGGTTCAGTACCTCCAGCATCGAAGGCCAGCGGCGGGAGGAGGCGACCATGGTGAAGAACCCCAGCACCGAGGCGTAGCCGCCGTCGCGGAGCACGGATTCGTAGAACGGTTCCAGCAGCGCAAGATCGTTGCCCACCTGCGCGGTGGCATCCACCGGATTGCGCGGGGCGCAGAACGAAACCAGCCCCTTCAGCCGCGCCTGCGCCTGTTCCGGCATCGGCGGCATCGCCAGCCCGAGCTGTTCGGCGACGTCAGAGACCAGAACGCCGGCACCGCCCGAGAGCGTGATCATCCCGAGCGTGTTGCCCGCCGGGTAGATGCGTCGGGTCGCGGTCTGGGCGATGTCCAGCATCTCCTCCGAGGTGCGCGCGCGATGGACGCCGAATTCGGCCATCACCGCCTCGGTCACCGCGTCATCGCCGGCGATCGAGGCGGTGTGCGACTTTGCCGCCGCCGAGCCGAGCGCGCTACGCCCGACCTTCATCATCACGATCGGCTTCCTGGCCGCGCGCGCCGCCTCGAACGCCGCGATCAGGCCGGGCGCTTCGCGGATGCCCTCGATATAGGCGGCGATCACGTCCACTTCCGGGTTCTCGGCCAGCCAGCCGATGCATTCGCCCACTGTCACGTCGGCCTCGTTGCCGGTCATGATGCAGAGCGAGGCGCCGATGCCGCGGTTGCGCGCGAGCGTATAGAGATGCGTGCCGTAGGCGCCGGATTGCGAGGCGATGCCGATCCGCCCCGGCACCGGCCAGCCGGAATCGAACGAGGAGGAGAAGGTCGCGTAGTAGCCGGTGCGCCCGTCGAAGACGCCGAGGCAGTTGGGGCCGAGCAGGCGCATCCCGTGCTTCCGCGCCGAGGCCACCATGCGGGCCTGCGCGGCTTCACCCGCCGCATCGACCTCGGCGAAGCCGGCGGTGAACATCACCGCGGCCTTGGTGCCGCGCGCGCCGAGATCCTCCACCGCCTGCTCGGCCAGCGCCGCCGGCACCGCGATGATGGCGGCATCGGGGGTTTCCGGTAGCGCGGCGACCGAGGGATAGGCGGGCAGGCCCTGCACCTCGGTCCGATTCGGGTTGACCGGCCAGATCGCGCCCTGGAACTGGCCGGCCGCCTTCATGAAGGCAATCGGCCGCCCGCCGATGCGCGTCGCGTCGTTCGAAGCGCCGAGGATGGCGATGGAGCGCGGCGCCAGCAGCGGCGTGAGACCGGCGAAGCGAGCGGTGGCGGACATGCGGTGTTTCCCCCTTCGATGCGCCCGGAGTGTGCGGTGCGGGCGCCCCAGGGGCAAGGCGGTGGGGGCAAGGCG
>JAKBCO010000192.1:0-2990 GCA_021807785.1 Pseudomonadota bacterium | reverse complement strand
TGGGGGCAAGGCGCGTTGAGGGCGAGGCGCCTCGGTTACGGAATGATGGCCCCCGGCCTATGCCGCCAGCGGCAGCGGCTCCATCCCCTGCTTGCGCAGCAGCTCGCGGTACGGGCCCGGCCGGGCCGCCAGCACCGCCGGCGCGCCCGCGTCCACGATCCGCCCGTCCTCCATCACGATGATCCGGTCGAACCCCGCCAGGGTGGACAGCCGGTGCGCGATCGCCACCACCGTCCGCCCGGCCATCAGCTTCTCGAGCGCCGCCTGGATCGCGTGTTCGCTTTCCGAATCGAGCGCGCTGGTCGCCTCGTCCAGCAGCAGGATCGGGGCGTTCTTGAGCAGCGCCCGGGCGATCGCCAGCCGCTGGCGCTGCCCGCCGGACAGCTTGGTGCCGCGGTCGCCGACGATGGTGTCGAATCCCTCCGGCAACGCCTCGATGAAGTCGCGGCAGTGCGCGGCGGTGGCGGCGGCCAGGACCTCGGCCTCGGTCGCACCGGGACGGGCGTAGCGGATGTTCTCCAGCACCGAGCGATGGAACAGGCTCACGTCCTGCGGCACCACCGCGATCGCGGCGCGCAGCGACTCCTGGGTCACCGCGCGCAGATCCTGCCCGTCGATGGTCACCGCCCCGCCGGTCACGTCATGGAAGCGTTGCAGCAGGGCCAGCACGGTGGACTTGCCGGCGCCGGAAGCGCCGACCAGACCCACCCGTTCGCCGGGGCGGATCGCCAGGTCGAACCCGCGCAGCACCGCGCCGCGGCCGGGATAGGCGAAGCGCACGTCGTGGAACGCCACCGCGCCCGCGGTCACCGCGAGCGTCCCGGCGCCGTCCGGCAGGTCGTGCGGAACCAGGACCGCGCCGATCGCCTCCTCCAGCCGCGCCACATCCTGGGTCAGGGCCACCAATGCCACCGCCAGATCGCGCGTCGCGTTCAGGATGGTCAGCGCGAGCGTGGTCAGCAGGACGATGTCACCCACGGTGGCGCGATGGTGCTGCCACATGAGGATGCCGTAGCCCACCACACCCGCGGTCAGCAGCGCGGTCAGCACCGCGTGCAGCAGGCGCAGGCGTTCGAGATAGAACAGGCTGGCCCGGCGCGCGGTCATTTCGCCGGCAAGGCGCGTGTCCAGCCGGGCGCGTTCGCGCAGGGTGGCGCCGAATGCACGCACCACCGACATGTTGGCGATCACATCGACCAGCTCGCCGTCCACCGCGGCGGCCTGACCGGCGTAGGCGCGATGCAGCGGCGTGCCGCCCTTGGCCAACCGGTAGATCAGCAGCCCCAGCACCGCCGCCAGGACCACCAGCACCGCCGCCAGCGCGGGGTTCACCGCGCCGATGAAAGCGATCGAGAAGATCACCGCGATCACCGGCGGCAGCACGTTCCAGGCCCCGGTGTTGGAGACGGTAAACGCCGCGTTCGCGGTGGCGGTGATCCGCCCCGCCAGCGCGCCCGGCAGGCGTTCGGCGAACCAGGCCGGGGCGTGGCCGGTCAGATGCGCGAAGAGGTCGCGCCGGATATCGCCGGTGACGGCAACGAAGCTGCGCGCGGCGGCGAACCCGCCGACCCGCCAGGACAAATTGTCGGCCGCTATGAAGCCGATCAGCAGCAGGAATGCGCCCCACACATTGCCCCCGGCATCCGGCCCGGCGGCCACCACATCGATCAGGTTCTTGAGCCCGTATTGGGTCGAGACCGACGCCCCCACCGCCACCAGCACCGAGGCGAAAACAATGGCATGGCCCGGCGCGTGACGCCGCGCGTAGCCGGCCAGGAAGCCGAGCGGCCGGGCATGGGCCGGGGCGGGAGCGGCGGAACCAAGACGAATGACGGAACCCATGGGCACGGACCTTCCGGTGCGACGGCCCCGATATCGCGCGCGATCGCGCCATTGGTGCGGCAGAACCCGCCGGAATCCGGCCACAATCGCCACCTACCTCGCGGCCCTGACAGGGGGTGGCGCGGCCGGCGTCCCGGCCCAGCCCTGACGGGGTATCCAGCCGCCCGACCTGACAAAGAACCAAGGGGTCTGTTCCCGATGCGTATCGCCCAGATCGCGCCGCTGTTCGAAGCGGTACCGCCGAAGTTGTACGGCGGCACCGAGCGCGTGGTGTATTCGCTGACCGAGGAGCTCGTGGCGATGGGCCACGACGTGACGTTATTCGCCTCGGGGGATTCCATCACCTCGGCCCGGCTCGCGCCGATGCGCGATCAGGCGATCCGCCTCGATCCGTCGGTGAAGGACTGGATTGCCTATTACATGCGCATGATGGAGCTGGTCTATCGCCGCGCGCCGGAATTTGATGTTCTGCACTTCCATACCGACTATTTCCCGCTGTCGCTGTTCTCCCGCCAGCCCACGCCCTTCGTCACCACCCTGCACGGGCGGCTCGACCTGCCCGAGTTCAAGGAGGTCTACGAGACCTTCCCCGATGCGCCGTTCGTCTCGATCTCGGATTATCAGCGCCGGCCGATCCCGGGGCTGAACTGGGTGCGCACGGTGCTGCACGGGATGCCGGCCGAGCTGCTGCGCCCGCAGCCGCTGCCGCAGACCTATTTCGCCTTCCTCGGCCGCGTCTCGCCCGAGAAAGGGCTGGACAAGGCGATCCGCATCTCCGCCGCGGCCGGCGTGAAGCTCAAGGTGGCGGCGAAGGTCGATAATGCCGATCGTGCCTATTACGACAGCGAGATCGCGCCGATGATCGCCGCCAACCCGCATGTCGAGTTCATCGGCGAGATCAACGACGCGCAGAAGCCGGCGTTCCTTTCAGGGGCGAAAGCACTGCTCTTCCCGATCGACTGGCCGGAGCCGTTCGGGCTGGTGATGATCGAGGCGATGGCCTGCGGCACCCCGGTGATCGCCTTCAACCGCGGCTCGGTGCCGGAAGTGATCGACCACGGCGTCACCGGCTTCATCGTGCCCGACGAGGCCGCGGCGATCGCCGCCATCGGCAATCTCGACCGGCTCGACCGCCGCGCGGTGCGCGC
>JAKBCO010000191.1 GCA_021807785.1 Pseudomonadota bacterium | reverse complement strand
CGGATGGACGGCTGTGGCTGCATGGCGCCGGGCTGGATCCGGGCGCGATCCGCGCGGCCCGGTTCTTTCCGGACCGTCCGGGCGTGATCCGCGATGCCCCGCCGCAGCCGCTCGCCCGCGCGCGCGGGCTGGTCCTGCGCCTGACCCCGGGGCACGGCTTCGCCGCCGGCAAGCCCTTGCGCGGGGTGCTGGAACTGACCGACCGGTCGGGGGTGCGCACCGCGCTGACCATCGACGCCCGGCCGGGGCGCGTGCCCGCGGCGACGCCGCTCTGGCTGCTGCTGGGGCTGGGGTTCCTGGGCGGGGCGATCCTCAACCTGATGCCCTGCGTGTTCCCGGTGCTGGCGCTTAAGGCGATGGCGCTGGCCGGCGCCGGCGGGCGGGCACGGGCCCAGGCGCTGTCCTACACGGCCGGCGTGCTGGTGGCGTTCGCCGCGTTGGGCGGGGCGCTGCTGGCGGCACGCGCCGGCGGGCATGGGCTGGGCTGGGGGTTCCAGTTCGCCAACCCTGCGGTGGTGGGGGCGATGGCGGCGATGATGCTGGCGGTGGGGCTCAACCTCTCGGGCGTGTTCGCGCTGGGGGGCGGTCAGGCGGTCGGCCAGGGGCTGGCCGCGCGCGGCGGGCATGGCGGCAGTTTCTTCACCGGACTTCTGGCGGTGCTGGTGGCCTCGCCCTGCACCGCCCCGTTCATGGCCGCCGCGATCGGCGGCGCGCTGCTGCTGCCGCCGCTGCCGGCGCTGTCGGTGTTCCTGGCGCTGGGGGCGGGGCTGGCGGCGCCGATGCTGGGGCTGGCGGTGCTGCCCGGCCTCGCGCGGGCGCTGCCGCGGCCCGGGGCCTGGATGGAGCGTCTGCGCCAGCTGCTGGCGTTTCCGATGTATGGCGCCGCCGCGTGGCTGGCCTGGGTGGTGAGCACCGAGGCCGGACCCGCCGGCGTGGCGGCGCTGGGGGCGGCGTTGGTCGCCGTCGGGTTTGCCGCCTGGGCGCTCGGTCTCGCGCAGCAGGGGGGGCGCGCGGCCTGGGCGCTGGCCGCGCTCGGGCTCCTGGCGGCGCTGGGGTCGCTCGGGCTGGTGCGCGCGGCGCCGGCCGCCGCGCCGATCGCCGGGGCGGCGGATGCGTTCAGCCCGGCGCGGCTGGCCACGCTGCGCGCGGCGGGGCGGGGCGTGCTGGTGGATGTCACCGCGCGCTGGTGTCTGACCTGCCAGGTGAACGAGCGGCTGGCGCTGGATCGGGCCCCGGTGCGGGCGGCGATGGCCGCGCGCCACGTCGCGCTGCTGGTGGCCGACTGGACCACCCAGGCGCCCCCGGTCACCGCCTATCTGGCCGCGCATGGGCGCGATGGGGTGCCGCTCTACGTGTTCTACCCCCCCCACGCGGCGCGCGGGCGCATCCTGCCGCAGGTGCTCACGCCTGGCATCGTGCTGCGGGCGATCGGGGCTTCCGGAAACGCAGGGCACGGTTGACTTGGACGCCGGGCTTCGCCACGCTGACGATACGCACAACAGAGCGCCGGCGGACCCCTCCGCAACGGCACGGGAACGGGGTGAACGGATGGGAAGCCAGCGCGCCGATATCGGCCGGATCAAAGCCCGGTGGGCATGAACCGGGCGGACGCGCCGCTGTTGTCGGTGCGCGACGTGGTGATGCGGTTCGGCGGCGTGGTGGCGCTGAACAGCGTGTCCTTCGATGTGACGGGCGGGCAGATCTGCGGCCTGATCGGCCCCAACGGCTCCGGCAAGACCACCCTGTTCAACTGCATCAGCGGCATCTACCGCAGCACCGCCGGCGAGATCACCTTCGACGGCACGCGGCTGACCGGGGCGAAGCGCCATCGCATGGCCGGGCTCGGCATCGGGCGCACGTTCCAGAACGTGGCGCTGTTCCGCGCCCTTTCGGTGCGGGAGAACATCCTGGTGGGTGCCCATCATCTGGGCCACACCGGCTTCATCGCCAACGCGCTGCGCCTGCCCGCGGTGCGCGCCGAGGCCGAAGCCGCCGCCACGCCGCTGGCCGAGCTGCTGGAGCTGCTCGATCTGACGGCGATGGCCGAGGAATCCGCCGGCGCGCTGCCGTTTCCCATCCAGAAGCGGGTGGAGCTGGCGCGCGCGCTGATCGGCCGGCCGAAACTCCTGCTGCTCGACGAGCCGGCGGGCGGGCTCAACCATGCCGAGGTGGATGCGCTCGCGGAGCTGCTCCAGCGCATCCGCGGCCCCTACCAGCTGACCATCCTGCTGGTGGAGCATCACATGAGCCTGGTCATGCGGGTCTCCGAGAAGGTGGTGGCGCTGGAGTTCGGCCGCAAGATCGCCGACGGCACCCCCGACGAGGTCCGCCGCGACCCGGAAGTGATCCGCGCCTATCTGGGCGAGACCGAGGCGGAGGCGCATCATGCCGGCGCTGCTTGAGGCGCGCGATCTGCGTGCCGGCTACGGCCCGCCGGATGTGCTGCACGGCATCGATTTCACGGTGGAGGAGGGCGGGGTCACCGCGCTCCTCGGCGCCAACGGGGCCGGCAAGACCACCACCTTGCGCGCGCTCTGCGGCATGATCCGCCGCTCCGGACGGATCACCCTCGGCGGCGAGCGGATCGAGCGCGCGGCCACCGAGGAGATCGTCCGCCGTGGCGTCGGCCATGTGCCGGACGGGCGCGGCACTTTTCTCGAACTCAGCGTGGAGGAGAATCTGCGCCTCGGCGCCTACACCCGCCGCGACCGCGCCGGGGTGGCGGCCGACATGGAGCGGATGTTCGGCTATTTCCCGCGCCTCCAGGAACGCCTCCGCCAGCAGGCCGGCACCCTGTCGGGGGGCGAGCAGCAGATGCTGGCGATCGCCCGCGCGCTGCTGGTCAAGCCCCGGCTCTTGCTGCTCGACGAGCCCTCGTTCGGCCTCGCGCCGCTGATCGTGCGGGAGATCTTCCACATCCTGCGCCGCATCAACGCCGAGGAGCGGACCTCGATCCTGGTGGTGGAACAGAACGCCTCGCTGGCGCTCGATCTCGCCGATCATGCGTTCCTGCTGGAAACCGGGCGCATCGTCGTCTCCGGCACCGCGAGCGCCATCCGTCAGGACGAGACGGTGCGCCGGTCCTATCTCGGCTATTGAGGGAGCGCCGTCGATGAACGGGTTGTTGCATCAGATCTCGTCCGGCATCGCCTCGGGCGCCATCTACGCCTCGGTCTCGCTGGCGCTGGTGATGATCTACCAGGCGACGCATCACGTGAACTTCGCCCAGGGCGAGATGGCGACGCTGTCCACTTTCGTCGCGCTGACCCTGATCCATGCCGGGGTGCCGTTCTGGGCCGCCTTCGTCATCACCGTGGTGCTGTCCTTCGGCCTCGGCGTGGCGGTGGAGCGGGTGCTGATGCGCCCGGTGATGAATGCGCCGGTACTGACCTCGGTCGGCGTCTTCATCGGCCTGCTGCTGGTCATCAATGCGCTGGACGGATGGATCTTCGGGTTCACCATCAAGGCGTTCCCCTCGCCGTTCCATTCCGCCCATCCGCTGCTGGGCGGGCTGGTCTCGCCGCACGAGCTCGGCGAGACCGGGCTCACCGTGGTGGTCCTGCTGCTGGTCTGGGCCTTCTTCCGCTTCACCCCGCTGGGGCTGGCGATGCGCGCGGCGGCGCACAACCCGGTCTCGGCGCGGCTTTGCGGGGTGAATGTCTCGCGGATGCTGGGGCTGGGCTGGGGGCTGGCCGCGGCGATCGGCGCCGCGGCCGGGATCATGGTGGCCCCGGTGGTGTTCCTGGACCCCAACATGATGTCCGGGATCCTGCTCTATGCCTTCGCCGGCGCCCTGCTGGGCGGGGTGGACAACCCGTTCGGCGCGGTGATCGGCGGGTTCATCGTCGGCGTGCTCGAGAACATCTTCGGCGCCTATATCGTGGGGACCGAACTCAAGCTGACGGTCGCCCTCATCATCATCGTCGCCGTGCTGCTGGTGAAACCCACCGGGCTGTTCGGCCGCGCGGTGCAGGTCCGGGTGTAGCGCGATGAACCGGAACCGATCCGCCGTCTGGGGTGGGCTTGGCGTGTTCGCCGTGCTGGTGGCGCTGGCCTTCGTGTCGTCCTCGTATCACCTGTTCCAGCTCACCATGCTGGTGGTCTATGCGGTGGCGGTGCTGGGGATGGTGGTGCTGACCGGCTACAACGGGCAGATCTCGCTGGGCCAGGGCGCCTTCTTCGCCATCGGCTCGTATGTGACCGCGATCCTGATGGCGAATTACAACTGGCCGTACTGGGCCACGGTGCCGGTGGCGGCGGCGGCCTCGGCGCTGATGGGGTTCCTGATCGGCTTCCCGGCGTTGCGGCTGGGCGGGCTCTACCTGGCGCTCACCACCTTCGCGCTGGCGGTCGCGGTGCCGCAGGTGCTGAAGGTGGATGCGCTCTCGGGCCTGACCGGCGGCGTCCAGGGCCTGACCATGGACAAGGCCGAGGCGCCGTTCCACCTGCCGCTCACCGGCGATCAGTGGATCTATCTCTTCACCCTGATCGTGGGCGGGCTGATGTTCCTGCTGGCGTGGAACCTGACGCGCGGGCGCATCGGCCGGGCGATGATGGCGGTGCGCGAGCAATCCACCGCCGCCGAGGCGATGGGGATCAACCTCGCCGGGCTCAAGACCCGCACCTTCGCGGTCTCGGCGATGCTGACCGGGGTGGCCGGGGCCCTCAGTTCCATCGCGGTGCAGTTCGTCGCCCCCGACAGTTTCAACTTCTTCCTCTCCATCACCCTGTTTGTCGGGCTGGTGGTGGGCGGGGTGGATTCCATCCCCGGCGCGCTGTTCGGCGGCGCCTTCGTGGAGTTCCTGCCCAACATCGCCAACGAGATCTCGAAGGCCGCCCCCGGGGCGATCTACGGGGCGATCCTGATCGCGTTCATGTTCGTGATGCCGCGCGGGGTGGGCGGCCTGCTCTCCCGCCTCGCGCGCCGGGCACGCAAGCCGGCGGTGGCGGCCGAGTAGGGACCGCCGCAGGTGAAGCGCTTCTGGCAGACCGCCACCGTCGCCCCCGACCCGGCCGGCCACGCCATCCTGCTGGACGGCAAGCCGATGCGCCTGCCAGGGGGCGCGGTCCTGCGGGTGGGCCCGGCCGCGCTCGCCGCCGCCATCGCCGCCGAATGGCAGGAGGCGGGCGGGGCCAAGGGCGGGGAGATGAGCTTCGCCGACACCCCGCTCACCCGCATCGCCGGGACCGCGCAGGAGCGGATCGCTCCCGACCCCGAACCCAGCATCGCCGCCCTGGCCCGCTACGGCGAGACCGACCTGCTCTGCCACCGCGCCGAGACCCCCGAGAGCCTGGTGCGTCGTCAGCACGAGGGCTGGCAGCCCTGGCTGGATTGGGCGGCGCGGCAGCTGGACGCGCCACTCCGGGTCGGTCACGGCATCGTCGCGCTGGCGCAACCGCCCGACAGCCTTGCCGCGCTGCGTCGGGCGGTGGCGGAGCTGGACCCGCTCGGGCTGGCAGCCCTCGGGATCGCGGTGCCGGCGCTGGGTAGCCTCGTGCTGGGACTGGCACTCGCTTCCGGGGCGCTGGACGCCGCGACGGCGCATCGCCTCGGCGCGCTCGATGCGCTCTACCAGGCGGAATTATGGGGCGAGGATGCCGAGGCCGCGGCCGGCCGCGCGGCGGTGGCGGCGGATATCGCGCTGGCCGCGCAGGTGCTGGCGCTGCTTGGGTGAACGGAAATCTCGGCGTGCCAGGCGCCGGTCATCCGCCCGGACGGTCGCAGCGGCGTTGGCGCGTGCGCGGGCGGATGGCCGGCTCAAGGCCGGCCATGACCGGGGACCGCGCTCAGGCGGCGTCCGGGTCCAGGCAATCCTCCAGCGTCACCGCGGCGGCATTGACCAGGATCTTGCCGGCGTTGCGGAAATTGACCGTCACCCGCGCGCCGACCACCGATTGCACCTGCCCGGGTCCCCAGTCGGGCCGCCCCGGGTGGCAGACCCAGGCGCCGGGTTCCAGCAGGGAGGGCGGCGGGCTCGGCATCGCGCAAACTCTCGGATCGCAGGGCGGCGGCAGGCTTGTTCGCCCGGCGGCCGGCCCATAGAGTGATGCATCGTTGCGCCATGGTCCAGGGAGTTCACGAATGTTCGTCACCCGTCTGTCACGTCGGCTGATCGGGGCCGCGCTTGCGCTCGCCGCCGGCGTCCTGGTCGCCGCCACCCCGGCCCAGGCCAAGCTGCCGGTGGCGGTGGTGGCGAAGCTCGACCACCGGCTGGCGGGGGTGA
>JAKBCO010000190.1 GCA_021807785.1 Pseudomonadota bacterium | reverse complement strand
ATGGAGGATGGTGCGGGGCGGAATGGCACGGCTCCGGGATGGCGCGGGCGGGATGGCACGGTGGCGGGGCACGGGCAAGCTCGCGGGGCAAGCTCGCGGGGCGGGATCGTGGGGCGGGATCGCGGTTGACGCGCCCGGCGCGGGCCGTCATAAGCCCGCTTCCTTTCGCTCCGTTTTCCCGCCCGAGGTTTCGCGATGTCCCGCCGCTGCCGGATCACCGGCAAGACCGTGCTGGCCGGCAACAACGTCAGCCACGCCAACAACAAGACCCGCCGCCGCTTCCTGCCCAATCTCCAGACCGCCTCGTTGCTGTCGGATGCGCTGGGAACGCCGGTGCGGCTGCGCCTCTCGACCCGCGCCATCCGCACGGTGGAGAAGAAGGGCGGGATCGATGCGTTCCTGCTCGGCACCCCCGATCGGCGCCTGGGGGTCGAGGTGATGGTGGTGAAGCGCCGGGTGCGCCGCGCCCAGGCCAAGCGCGCCGCCGCCGCTACCTGAGCCGGCCGGCGCCGGCCGCGGCCAGCGCCACCCAGGCCAGCAGCGCGACGGCCCCCACCGCGCCGAGCACGTCCCGCGCCGGCCAGGCCAGCACCAGCGGCGTCAGCAGCGTGGGCGCCGCGGCCTGCGAGAGCAGCTGCGGCAGGGCCAGCCTGCCCATGCGGGTCGCGTAGCCGTCGGCGCCGAACAGATGGAGCGGCAGGGCGCCGCGGGTGATGGTGAGGATGCCGTTGCTCATCCCGTAGCCGACCGCGAAGACCACCGCCGGCGCGCCGCCCAGCAGCGCCGCGACGCCGGCCGGCAGGAGCAGCCCGCCGAACAGCGCGGTGGCGAACGGGCTCCACCAGCGCGCCAGGCCCCATTCCACCACTCGGCCGAAGACCTGGCAGGGGCCGAAGAGGGCGGCCACCGCGACGGCTTCCGACGCACCGAGGCCGGTCCCGCGCAGCAGCACCAGCGCCTGCACCGAGACCACCGCCGAGAGCGCCGCCCGCAGGCTGAGGAAGAGCCCGAGCAGCAGGGTCACGCGGCCGGTCCCGGATGGCGGGGCCTCGGCGGGCCCGGCGGCTTGCGCCGGCGGCGGCGCCGGGGCGGCGCGCGGGACGAAGATCAGGATCAGCGGCAGGTTGATCCCGAGCAGGATCGCGCCATCCGTCACCAGCGCGCCGCGCCAGCCCAGCCGGCCCACCAGCAGGGTGCCCAGCGGCCAGCCGACGGTGGAGGCGAAGCCGGCCATCATGGTGACGCCGACGATGGCCGGGCGCGCCGCCTCGCGCAGGAGCCGGCCGATGGTGGCGAAGGTGGCGTCGTAGAGTCCGAGCGCCATGCCACCCCCGGTCACGGTCCAGCCGGCATACCAGCCGACCAGCCCGGGGCGCGCGGCCATCACCAGCAGGCCGGCCGCCATCACCGCGCTGCCGGCGGCGGTGACGCCGCGCCCGCCGATGCGCTCGATACGGCGCCCGACGGCGGGCGAGGCCAGGCCGCTGACCAGCAGCGCCCAGGAGAACCCGCCCACCAGCGCGGTGGCGGAGGCACCGGTGGCGGCGGCCACGGGGCCGATCAGGACCGCCGGCAGATAGAAGGTGGTGGCCCAGGCCAGGGTCTGGGTCAGGCCGAGCACGAGCGAGAGGCGTCGGCCGAGCGGCAACGGGCGCATCGGTGCAGGATAGCGGTTGGTATGGCGCGCTTATGATAAGGGTGTTGCCGATATATCATGCGTACAATTCATGTCACACATTGACTTATCGCATAGCTTGAGATAATCGCACCCCGTCCGGCCCCATTGCCGGACGATGGCCGGCGCCAAGACCGGCCCTCACAGGGAGAAGCAAGATGTCTGCAAGCGCGGGGACGGCGTCGGCCGGGCCATGGTGGCGAGAACCCACCCACGATCAGTGGATGGCGTATATCGCCGCCTGGCTCGGCTGGACGCTCGATGCGTTCGATTTCACCATTTTCCTGCTGATCATGGTGCCGATCGCCAAGTATTTCCATGTGCCGCTGCTGGCGGTGACGGCGGTGTTCACCATCACGCTGTGGATGCGGCTGATCGGCGCCACCGCGTCGGGCTGGCTGGCCGACCGGGTGGGTCGCAAGACCCCGCTGATGATCTCCATCCTGTGGTACTCGGTCTGCAATTTCCTGGCCGGGCTGGCGCCCAGCTTCCTCCTGCTGTTCGTGTTCCGCGCCCTGCTCGGGATCGGGATGGGGGCGGAATGGCCGGCTGGCGCGGCGCTGGCGATGGAATCCTGGCCGCCCCGCTCACGCGGGTTCATGAGCGGCATCCTGCAAGGTTCCTGGGCGCTGGGCTTCCTGCTGGCGAGCGGCGTCTATGGGCTGCTCTATTCCAGCTGGGGCTGGCGCGGGATGCTGCTGATCGGCGTGCTGCCGGCGCTGGCGGTGCTGTGGGTGCGCAAGCACGTGAACGAACCCAAGGTATGGGTGGAGAACCGGCGCAAGCAGCGCGAGCAGGGCCACGAGTTCCGTGCCCCGCTGTTCGACATCTTCCGGCTGCGGGTGCTGGGCAACACCGTCACCGCCTGCCTGTGGATGGCCAGCGGTTTCGTGATCTACTACACCGTGTTCGGGCTGTTCGCGGTGCATCTGGAGAAGGACCTGCATTTCAGCCCGGGCCTGGTCGCGCTGCCGCTGGCGCTGACCAACGTGGCGACCTTCCTGGCCAGCGGGTTGTGGGGCTGGATCTCGGACCGGATCGGCCGGCGCTGGGGCATGATCATCCCCGCGCTGATCGGGGTGCTGATCACGCCGCTCTATCTGTTTCCGTCCAGCTACCTGATGCTGGTGGTGGCCTTCACCCTGCAAGGCTTCTTCCTGGGCGCGATCTATGGGCAGAACCCGTCCTATCTGTCCGAGCGCTTCCCCACCGAGGTGCGCGCCACCGCGGCCGGGTTCTGCTACCATCAGGGCGCGATCTGGGCCGGGTTCGCCGGGCCGCTGCTGACCGCCTGGGCAGCTACGCAATCCTCCGGCTTCGTGATGCCGATGCTCTACACCACGCTCGGCGCGGCGACGGTGTTCGTGATCGCGCTGCTGCTGGGGCCGGAAACCAAGGGGATGGTGATGATCTCCGACATCACCCTGGTCGCCGAGCCGTGAGCCTGTGACCGGACGCGGGCGGCCGATCCGTCGGTGGGTCGCCCGCGGAGGTCCGATCTACACCACCGGGCTGGCCCCGCCATCCATGTTGATGGCGGTGCCGGTGGTGAAGCCGCCGCGCTCGGAACACAGCAGGCAGGCCATCGCCGCGAACTCCTCCGCCTTGCCCAGCCGCCCGAGCGGGATCTTCTCGCCCAGCTTGGCGGCGAAGGTCTCGAACGGCTCGTTCGACCCGGCGCTGGCGTGGCGACGCACCCATTGGTCGGACACGATCTGCCCCACCAGCATCGCGTTCACCAGCACGTTGTGCGGCGCGCCCTCGTTGGCGAGAATCTTCGTGAGCGCCATCCCCGCCGCGCGGGAGACGGCGGTGGGCGCGCCGTTCGCGCGCGGCGCCTTGGCGCCGATGTTGAGGACGTTGATGACCCGGCCCCAGCGGCGGGATTTCATCCCCGGCAGGGCCAGCCGGCACAGCCGGATGGCGGCGAAGAGCTTGAGGTCCAGATCCTCCTGCCACATCGCATCGGTGATGGTCTCGAACGGAACCGCGCGCGAGGTGCCGGCGTTGTTGACCAGGATGTCCACCTGGCCGAACGCGGCCTCGGCGGCGGCAAAGGCGCGGGCGCAATCCTCCGCGCGGGAGACGTCGGCCTGGATGCCGATGACCTTGCCGCGCGCGCCGTTCGCCACCTCGGCGCGGGCCGCTTCGAGCACGTCGGCGCGGCGGGCCAGCATCGCCACATTGGCGCCCGAGCGGGCGAATTCCTGGGCCATCGCGAAGCCGAGGCCCTTCGAGGCGCCGGTGATGACGGCGGCGCGGCCGGTCAGCAGGATTTCCATGGGTCGCTTCCTTCCCTGATTGCGTGCGGGACGCTCTGGCCGCAGTCTGCGCGGCCCCGACCGATGCGACAAGCCGGGGGGCGGCAAGACGGAGCGCGCGATGCTGGACCCCTCCATCCTGGATCAGGCCACGGCGGTGCTGGACGCCTGCCGCGCGCGCGGGCTGATGCTGGCCACCGCCGAGAGTTGCACCGGCGGGCTGATCGCCGCCGCGCTGACCGCGATCGCCGGCTCCTCCGACGTGGTGGAGCGCGGGTTCGTGACCTATTCCAACGCGGCCAAAACCGAGATGCTGGGGGTGCCGGAGGCGCTGATCGCCGCCGAGGGCGCGGTCTCGGCCCCCGTCGCGCGGGCGATGGCGGCCGGCGCGCTGGCCCGTTCGCGCGCGGCCATCGCGGTTTCGGTGACCGGGGTGGCGGGGCCGGGCGGGGGCACCGAAGCGAAGCCGGTGGGGTTGGTGTGGTTCGGGCTGGCCGTGCGCGGCGGGGCGGTTGTGAGCGAGCGGCGCGTGTTTCCGGGCGACCGCGCGGCGGTGCGGGCGGCGACGGTCGCCCATGCGCTGGCCCTGATCGCGGCGGCGGCGGGCGGCGGGTAGGCGCCCGGGTTCCGTTTCGGTTGCCACCGAATGGGTCGCTCTTTCGGGAATGATCCCTTCGGCGGCCGCTCCTCCGGTCGGCTGGAATGCGCGCGCAAGATCGGGCCGATCGCGACCGGCGCGAACCGGATCAGCGATGAATGGTCCGCCCGAATGGGGAAGCCCGGTTCACAATTTCGGAGCAGGGGCGACTATCGCGTATCCGGCTTGCATATACCCCGGGGGATGGATAGCGTTCTGGCGATCGGCGGCCCTGAAGCGGGAGACGAACAATGGGTGACACCCACGAGAACGACGCCAACGACCAGAAGGTGGAGTGGAACAAGTGGGTCCTGCGAGTACTGGGGTATCCGGTCGAGATCAAGACCGCGAAATTCGGCAAGGAACTCGGCAAGGGCCAGTTCGGGAAAGCATTTTTACTCAAGGACGACAAGGACCAGCCTCTCCCGCTGGTCGCCAAGACCGCGCTCAATGACGAAACTTCTGCGGAACTCCGCAACGAAGCCGAATTCTACGGCAAGGCCGGCGACCATCCGAACATCGCGCGCTGCTATGGGATCCTGCCGGTTGACGGCCAGAACGCGCTGGTGATGGAGGCGATCAAGGGCCGCAACATGTCCGGCACCATGGACGTGCTGGAAAAGCTGCGCACCGGCGACGCGAGTACCCTGGCGAAATACGGGCTGACCAGGCAGATCTCGCAAGAGGATTACGTCGGGGCGCTACAGTACATCACGTTGGAAATGCTCAAGGGACTTGCGCATCTGGAGGAAAAAGGAATTGTTCACAAGGATATTCGTCCTGACAACGTGATGATAGACCAAGCCACCGGACAGGTGAAGCTGATCGATTTCGGCGTCGCCCAGGACGCCAACACGAAAACCAAAGGCAAGTCACCGGTGTTCGCCGGCAGCGTCTCCCCCGATGCTCAGAGTGACGCGCCGCTGACATCGAAGCACGACATGTTCGCGCTGGGCGAGGCCGCCCGCAAGACGATGGAAGCCGATCAATTCCGTTACCTGACCGGCAAGGAGGCGGCGAACCTGACCTCGGCCGACATCAAGGCGTTCGGCGAGCCTGGCGCCGAGGGCGCGCCGAAACAGGCGCTCAATCCCCGCGGCCAGGCGACGCCGCGGCCGGAGAAGGCGCCCAACAAGTTCGCGGTGCGGGTGGCCGAGATCGCGGAGTCGGCGGCCTCCCTCCTGGCCGACCCGTATGTCGGTGGGCATCGGACCGGCCGGGCGATGGCCGACAAGCTGGAGGAGGCCGAGGCGATCGACGGCATGAGCGAAGAGGAAGCGGCCCGGTGCGTTGCGGATATGGAGAAGAACCTCTCCGAGCTTATCGAGGTCCGGCGGTTGATGCGTGGCGGCAGCTACGATCCCCTGGAGCCGGCGAAGAAGGCGATAAGGGACAAGCTCACCAGCCTGCTCAAGGACCCGGCCATCGCACGCACCGAGACCGGACGGCGCCTCGACCGGCTTGGAAACGAGTTGACCGACATCGAGAACGCCACGCGGAGGGGTGCCCCGCAACAGGGACAAGGGACCGACCCCGCCGACATCCAGAAGCGTCTCCGGGAGATTCGCAACGAAGTGGATGCGGCGGACACCGACCTCAAGCGCACCGGCACCTACGGGGCGGAAACCGACTACACGAGGTTCGTCAACTGGATGATGAACCCCGACCCGA
>JAKBCO010000189.1 GCA_021807785.1 Pseudomonadota bacterium | reverse complement strand
CCCCCGCGCCATCATCGCCGCGGCAACTCGGGGGAAACGCGATGCGACAGATGATCCTGGTGGGGTTCCTGCAAGCGCAGAACTGCACCACCCTGGCCAGCTCCTGGCGCCACCCGGAAAGCCGCGACGATTTCCTCACCGCCGGGTATTTCCAAAGCATCGGCCGCATCCTGGAAGCCGGATGCTTCCATCTGGCCTTCTTCGACGACCGGCTGGCGATGCCCGACATGCTGGGCGGCGATCACGCCCACACCGTCGCCCACGGCATTCGTTGCGTGAAGCTCGATCCGGTCACGGTGCTGATGGCGATGGCCGCCGCCACCTCGCGCATCGGCCTGGGCGCCACCTGCTCCACCACCTATTACGAACCATTCCACGTCGCCCGGCTGTTTGCCACCGTCGATCTGATGACCGGCGGGCGGGCGGCCTGGAACATCGTCACCTCGGTCAATGACGGCGAGGCGGCGAACATGGGCGTCGATCACCACATGGAACACGACCTGCGCTACGACCGCGCCGACGAGTTCATGGAGGTGGTGCTCGGCCATTGGGAGACGTGGGAAGATGACGCGCTGGTCCTGGACCGCGCCGCCGGCCGCTTCGCCGACCCGGCGAAGGTCCACCGGCTGGATCACCACGGAACGTTCTTCCGCTCGCGCGGCCCGTTCACCGTGCCGCGCTCGGCGCAGGGCCATCCGCTGCTGATCCAGGCCGGCTCCTCCGGCCGCGGCAAGCGCTTCGCCGCCCGCTGGGCGGAGACGGTGTTCGTGGCCTACGCCGATCTCGCATCGGCCAAGCGGGAATATGCCGAGACCAAGGCCGCGATCGCCGCCGCCGGGCGGGATCCGGACAGCGTGAGCCTCAACACCATCGCCTATCCGGTTTGCGCCGCCACCCGCGCCGAGGCCGAGGACAAGATGGCGGTGATCGAGCGCGGCTACCGCGAGGTGGACGGGCTGTCGCTGCTGTCGGAGGCGCTCAATTTCGATTTCGCCCGCAAGGGCCTGGACGAGGCCTTCACCCCGGAGGAACTCGCGGCGATGTCGGGGATGCAGGCGATGCGGGAGCGGGTGACGGCGCGGAAGCCCACCCCGACGCCGCGCGACTTCCTGGAGATCACCCGCCGCGGCCGGCCGCGCGAGGCGATCGTCGGCGGGCCGAAGGAGGTGGCGGACCGGCTGGAGCAATGGTTCGTCGAACGCGGCTGCGACGGCTATGTGGTGGGCGGGACGCATACGCCCGGAACCTTCGTGGATTTCGTGCGTTTCGTGGTGCCGGAGCTGCAACGACGCGGGCTCGCTCCGCGCGAATATCGGGGAGCGACGCTGAGGGAGAATCTCGGGCTGGCACGGCCGGCGCGCGGGTGGTGGCGGGGCGCTGCCTGACCCTTGCCGGTCCGCCCCGTGGCGCGCAGGCTGCCGCCTCCATCCGGGGGGAAACCCGCGCATGAATTTCGACTTCCCTGACGAGCTCAAGCAGCTGCGCGCCGAGGCGCGGCGCTTCCTGGCCGACCGCTGCCCGCCGGCCGCCGCCCGCCGCGCGCTGGAAGGCGCGCCGCTCGACCGGGCGCTCTGGTCGGAACTCGCCGCCATGGGTTGGGTCGGCGCGGCGCTGCCGGAACGCCATGGCGGCGCCGGGCTCGGGCAGCTGGCGCTCTGCGTGCTGTCGGAGGAGCTCGGCCGCAGCCTGGCCCCGCTGCCCTGGGCGTCCTCGGTCTGCCAGGCCGGGGAGGCGCTGGCGGCGTTCGGAAGCCCCGCGCAGCAGGCGCACTGGTTGCCGCGGCTGGCGGCCGGCGAGGCGGTGGCGACGCTGGCGCTCGCCGCCGGCCCCGGTCCGTTCGACCCCGCGCGCCTCGCCGGCGGCGTGGCATCGGGGCGGATCACGGCCACGCGGCTGGCGGTGCCGGATGCGCTGAGCGCGGATCTCTTCCTGGTCGCCGCCCCGGGTCCGGGCAGCCTGCTCTGGCTGGTCGCGCGCGACGCGCCCGGGGTGACGGTGAGCCCCGCCGAGGGCATCGACCCCACGCGCCCGATCGGCCGGCTGGACCTGCGCGACGCCCCAGCCGAGCCGCTGCCCGGGGCGGCCGATCCCACCGCCCTGCGCCGGCTGATCGACCGCGCCGCGGTCCTTGCCGCCTTCGAGCAGCTGGGCACGGCCGAGGCGGCGCTGGCGATGGCCACCGATTATGCGCGGGAACGGTACGCCTTCGGCCGCCCGATCGGATCGTTCCAGGCGATCAAGCACAAGCTGGCGGATGTCTATATCGCGGTCGAACTGGCCCGTTCCAACGCCTGCTACGGCGCCTGGGCGCTGGAGGCCGACAGCGCCGAACTGCCGGTGGCCGCCGCGGTCGCGCGCATCGCCGGCTGCGAGGCCGGCTGGATCGCCACCCGCGAGAACATCCAGACCCATGGCGGGATGGGCTTCACCTGGGCCTATGATTGCCATCTCTACTATCGCCGGGCCCGCGCGCAGGCGCTGGCGCTGGGATCGGCGCGGGAATGGAAGCACCGGCTGATCGATCTGCTGGCCGCGCGCAACCGGCCGGATCGGCCCGAGTAAGGGAGACGCTGGATGGATTTCGACGACACCCCGGAGGAAGCCGAGTTCCGCGCCGCGGCGCGCGCCTTCCTCGATGCCAACGCGATCCGGCGCGCGCCGGGGGCGGTGGAGGGCTATCGGCGCGGCCAGGACAAGCCCGGCGCGCTGGAAGCGGCCAAGGATTTCCAGCGCCGCAAGGCGGAGGCCGGCTTCGCCGGGATCAACTGGCCGGTGGAATGGGGCGGGCGCGGCGGGACGCAGATCCAGCAGATCATCTACGACCAGGAGGAAGCGCGCTACGACGTGCTGACCGGGATCTTCGGCATCGGCGTGAACCTGGCCCTGCCCACCATCTGCACCTGGGGCACCGACGCCCATCGCGCCCGCTTCGCCGGCCCCTGCCTGCGCGGGGAGGAAGTGTGGTGCCAGTTGTTCTCGGAACCCGCCGGCGGGTCCGACCTGGCGGCGCTGCGCACCCGCGCGGTCCGTGACGGCGACGGCTGGGTGGTGAACGGGCAGAAGATCTGGACCTCCGGCGCGCATTATTGCGATTTCGGAATCCTGGTCGCGCGCACCGACCCCGACCGGCCGAAGCACGAGGGGCTGAGCTATTTCATCCTGGACATGAAATCCCCCGGCGTGGAGATCCGGCCGATCCGCCAGATCTCCGGCTCGGCGCATTTCAACGAGGTCTTTTTCACCGATGTCCGCATCGCCGATGACCGCCGGGTGGGCCCGGTGGGGGCGGGCTGGAAGGTGGCGCTGACCACCTTGATGCGCGAACGCTACGGAATGCGCGCGGCCCCCGGCCCGGATTTCGAGGAAGCCTTCGCGCTGGCGCAGGCGCTGACCCTGGAAGACGGCCCGGCGCTGGCGAACGCGGCGGTGCGCGAGAAGCTCGCCGAGTGGTACACCCGCACCCAGGGCCTGCGCTTCACCCGTTTCCGCACCATGACGGCGCTGTCGCGCGGGCAGACGCCGGGGCCGGAATCCTCGATCATCAAGCTGGTGGCGGGCAACAAGTTGCAGGAGATCGCCGCCTGGGGGCTCGACCTTATGGGCATGGCCGGCAGCGAGTCGGGGGAGGCGCTGCCGCTCGGCGGGCTGTTCGAGGAGGCGCTGCTCTACGCCCCGGCGCTGCGGATCGCCGGCGGGACCGACGAGATCATGCGCAACATCATCGCCGAGCGGGTGCTGGGGCTGCCGCCCGACATCCGCGCCGACAAGGGGATGGCCTTCCGCGACGTGCCGACCGGGCCGCGTTAGCGCCGCTTGGCCCGCGGCGGCGCCGCCGGGGCCCGTTTCGGCTTCGCCGCCGGCTTGGGCGCGGCGCGGCCGGCGCGCAGGTCGGCGATGGTCGCGCGCGAGGTGATCTGTTCGGGATTGGTCACGATCTCGATCACCGCCGGCCGCCCCGACGCGACGGCGCGGGCGAAGGCGGGCGCGAAGGCCTCGGTGGTGGTCACCGTCTCGCCATGGCCGCCGAAGGCTTCGACGAATTTGGCGAAATCGGGGTTGGTGAGGGCGGTGCCGGAGACCCGCGCCGGATACTGGCGTTCCTGGTGCATCCGGATGGTGCCGTACATCTGGTTGTTGAAGACCAGGATGATCGGTGCGACGCCGTGATGGAAGGCGGTGGCGATCTCCTGCCCGGTCATCAGGAATCCGCCGTCGCCCACCAGCGCCACCACCATCCGCTCGGGGAAGGCGATCTTGGCGCCCAGCGCCGCCGGCACCGCGTAGCCCATCGCCCCGTTGGTGGGGCCGATATAGCGCTGGCGTTCGGAGAAATTGACGTAGCGCGTCGCCCAGGTGGCGAAATTGCCGGCATCGGTGGTGACGATCGCATCCGGCGTCAGGAGGGTTTCCAACTCCCGCATCACCTGGCCGAGATTGAGCGGGCCGGCATAGTCGGGGACCACGCGGCCGGCCTCGCGCAGGCGGCGGAGCTCGGCCACCCATTCGCCCGGCGCCGGGGCGGCGGGCAGGGCGGCGGCGGCGGCGGCGAAGGCGTTGAGGTCGGAGACGATCCCGAGCACCGGGCGATAGACCCGCCCGATCTCGGCCCCGTCCGGATGGACCTGCACGATCGGCACCTCGCCCGGCGGCTCGAAGAGCGCGTAGCCCTGGGTGACGGCATCGCCGAGGCGGGAGCCGACCGCCAGGATCAGATCCGCCTCCCTCGCCTTGGCGAGCAGCGCGGGATCGGCGCCGACGCCGAGATCCCCCACGAAATTTTCCTTGGTGCCGTCATAGAGCGCCTGCCGGCGGAAGCCGACCGCGACCGGCAGGCGGCGGCGCTCGGCGAAGGCCGCGATGGCGGCGCGGCCGGCCGGCGTCCAGCCCGACCCGCCGAGGAGCAGCAGCGGGCGGCGGGCCTGGGCGAGCAGGGCGTCCAGCCGGGCGATGGCGGCCGGGTCCGGCATCGGCGCCGCCACCGGCGCGCGCGGGACGTCGGGGACCGAGACCAGGTCGCGCTGCATTTCCTCCGACAGCGCGATGACCACCGGGCCGGGGCGGCCCGAGAGCGCGACATCGGCGGCATGGGCGATCACCTCGGGGATGCGGGCGGCCTGGTCGATCTGGGTGACCCATTTCGCCAGCGGCGAGAACATGCGGCGGTAATCGACTTCCTGGAACGCATCGCGCCCGGAATCGGCCAGCGGAATCTGGCCGACGAACAGCAGGAGCGGGGTGGAATCCTGCATCGCCACATGCACGCCGATGCTGCCGTGGCAGGCGCCCGGGCCGCGGGTGACGAAGGCGGCGGCGAGCCGCCCGGTGAGCTTGGCGTAGGCTTCCGCCATATGCACCGCCGCTGCCTCGAACCGGCAGGTGACCAGCTTCAGCTTCTGGCGGTTGTCGTAGAGACCGTCGAGCACGTCGAGGAAGCTCTCGCCGGGGACCGAGAAGACGAGGTCGATCCCCTGCGCCACCAGCGCGTCGGCCAGCACCCGCCCGCCCATGCGGGCGGCGGGACGGTTGGAGCGAGCGGGTGGGTGATCCATGCGGGCGATTCCTGGGCTGCGGTCAGGCGACAGACGGCGCGCGCGGTTGTAGCCTGTGCGCAGGTCCGGTCGGGAGAGGGTTCATGCGGGCGATCTTCGTGATGATCAAGTGCGAGATGGGCGCGGCCTATCGGGTGGCCCGCGAGGCGGCCGACCGGATCGAGGAGCTGTCGGAACTCTATTCGACCTCCGGCCAGTACGACCTGCTGGGGAAGTTCTACCTGGACCCGGAGCAGGATACCGGGCTCTTCGTGACCGAGCGGGTGCAGAGCATCCCGGGGGTGAAGGATACCTATACGCTGATCACGTTCAATGCGTTCGGCGGCGGGGGGCGGGTTGCCGGCGCGGGGCGGGCGGGGTAAAGGGGCGTCGCGGTCCCGTTCGTCTAGAGGCCCAGGACGCCGCCCTCTCACGGCGGCAACAGGGGTTCGAATCCCCTACGGGACGCCATTTCGGAACAGAGCCGCGGATCGTGACTGCCGCTGGCCGTGCGCCCGCGGCGGCGTTCTCCCTCCCGGTCAATCCGCTCGATCGCCCGGCATGTTCGTGCCATGGTTCAGCTTGCCTTGCGCGACAGCGTGAGCGGCAGGTCCAGTTCCACCCGGTCGTGCATCACCTTGGGCGTGATGCGGCCACGCTCCCCGCGTTCGAGACGGACCAGGCCGTAGCCTTCCATGGTGCGCAGCGTGCGCGACAGGTTCGG
>JAKBCO010000188.1 GCA_021807785.1 Pseudomonadota bacterium | reverse complement strand
CACAGGGTTATACATCGGCCATGGCGGTCCTGGGCTTCCTCCCCGGCTTTTCCCGCCGCCGGCACGAGCGCGCCGGGTTCGCGCTCTATGCCGCGCTTACTGCCGCCGCTCGTGAGCCGGAGTTGTATCTGCGCTATCGCTTGCCGGACACGCTGGACGGGCGATTCGACGCGCTGGCGCTCTATGCGGTGCTGGTGATGATCCGGTTGAGCGCCGACAGCCCGCCCGGTCCCGCGGTTGCGCAGGCTGTATTCGATGCGATGTTCAGCGATCTGGACCTCACCTTACGGGAAATGGGTGCTGGGGACCCAACTGTGCCCCGCAAGATGAAGGTAATGTGGGATGCCCTGCATGGGCGGGCGCTTGCCTACCAGAAAGCACTCGCGAACCCAGAGGACGAGGGGCTGATTGATGCGCTGGAACGCAATATTTGGCGCGGATCGGTCCCTGACCCCGAGGTAGCGGGGCAGTTGGCGCGATTGGTTCGGGCCCAGGCTGCCCATCTGGCAACCCAGGCGTTGGGTGCGTTGACCTCTGGGCAGGTAACTTTCCTGCCGGTGTCGCCGTGAGCCACGGGCTGTCTTATCGCCTGAAGCTGCGGCAAATTGAGCCACCCGGCATCACCGTCGATCTTCGCGCGATGCCTGAGGAGTGCTTGGCCCTGGCCGCACGGCTGGATCTGCCGGCGATCGCGCGGCTGGAGGGGCAATTCCACCTCCAACCCGTGCCTGGGGGGATCGTCCTCGCCACGTTGGACCTGATCGCGGAGGTCACGCGGATCTCGGTGGTCTCCTTGGAACCCTTCCCGGCATCGGTGCGGGAGTCCGCTCAGTTGCGCTTTGTCCCAGCCGAGGCTGAGGAGGCAGATGACCTCGTCGATCCGGAAGCGCCGGATGACATTCCCTATACGGGGGACACCCTCGACCTGGGCGCGGCACTCGCCGAGCAACTGGCGCTGGCGCTGGATCCCTATCCACGGCGGCCGGACGAGATCCTGTCCCCTCCGGCGGCGGAGCCGCGATCGGAGACTGCATTCGCCGCCCTGGCACGCCTGCGCGGTTCCGCCGACCGAAAATAGTCGGTCCAGTCAGCCTCGCCACATCCGCAGCAGTACTTCCCGCCCGGCGAAGTGATGCCGCAGGGCGGCCAAGGCATGTCCGACCGCGAGACCGATCAGCGCGAAGGCGGCGTCGCGATGCAGGACCCGCAGCAGCGCGTAGAGGTGTGAGTTTGATGCGATCAGACTCGGGATGGGGATCACGAACAGGAACAGCGTCGGAACCCGGGCGGGTGCGGTGCAGGCGGTCAAATAGCCCAGCATCGGGACCGCCAGCAGTAGCGCGTAGAGCAGGCCCTGACCGAGTGACGCCGCCGCCGGCTCCCACCGGCGTAGCCCGGCACTTGGTACCGGACGTCCGAGGCGAACTCGGAGCGCCAGGCGCAAGATCACCAGCCCCAGCACCATCAGACCGACCGTCTTATGGGCCTGGAAAAGCAGGAACTTGCTAAGAAGGTCGCGCAACGGGACCGCGCGCATGACCAGCCCCAGGGTGAAGCCGCCGGCGACCAGTACGGCGGTCCACCAGTGCAACCGCCGCTGGATGCGTGGGAATCCTTTAGCCACGGGATGTGCCGGCCAGGATCACCCGGGCGCGGATGGTCAGCCGGACCGTATCGGCGATGAACAGCGGGTCGGCGATCATTCCGAAGGCGTGGCGGGATACTGCTCCGGTCACCACGAAATCGTCGATCCGCTGTCCGGTGGGGGTGCGGGCCGCGTGTACCAGCCTTGCGTGCAGGGTGACCGGGCGGGTCCGGCCGCGCAAGGTCAGATCGCCCAGGATCAGATAATGCCCTATCCCGTCCGCGCGCACCTGGCGGCTATGGAACCGAATCTCCGGGTAGCGTGCGACGTCGAAGAATTCTGCCGAGCGCAGCATCGTGGTCTCTTGCGCCCAACCGGAATGGACCGAACCAGCGGCCACCGTGACCGCGATGCGGGTGGCATCCGGCGCGGTCGGGTCGATCTGCAGCACCCCCATGAACCGGCCGAAATCGCCATGCGCCCGGAACAGGCCCAGGTTGGAGACGGTGAAGTCGATACTGCCGAAGCGCTGATCCAGCCGGAATACCTGGGCCGCCCGCGTGGGGACGGCGCCGGACAATGCCAGCACTCCCAACCCTGCCAGGGCGCACCCGCTGCGTCGCATCGCCGCTCCTGTTTCCGGTTCTCCAGATGGGGGCGTTCGGGCGCGGCGCCAGGGTCGCCGGCGTTCACGCTTTGCCAATCTCTCGGTCCGATGGTGGCGCGGCAATGCCCCCGGACTCTCTCACCGATCTGTTTCTTGCGCTGCCATTGCTGGCCGGCTCGCCCCGATTGCTCGTATGGCAATGGGGGCGGCGCGGCAGTCCGCCTCGACTGGCAGCGGCGCTGACGCAAGGGTTGCGGGCCGAAGGGGCGAGGGTGGCGCTATCGCTCGCCGACGGAGCGGAATTGCTGACCTTGTCCGATGCCCCCCGTAACGACCTGCCCATGCGCACCTATGCCGGCCCATTGGGATGGGCCGGGCAGGTAGCGCTCACCGGCCCTCGCGGGCGGGAGCTGGCCCGGCGGATCGCGCCGCTGCACCCCGACGCCGCCATCTGCGTGATGCCGGGGCCGATGGACCTGACCATGGCGACGGCGCTGCACCATCTCGGGGTGAGGTTCGCGGTGATCGTGCATGACGCTTCCCCGCATCCGGGGGACGGGTTGCCCGGCCAATTCGCGCTGCAACGCGCCTTGTGCCGGCGCGCCGCGGTGTTGATGAGCTGGAGTGGCCACGTCGCCGAGACGCTGCGCGCCCAGGGATTCGGGCGCGGTGCGCAGCGCCTCGTGCCGGCCGCGCATCCGCCGCTGGCGTTCGGCCCGCCGCCTCCGCCCGCCTTCGCCCATGGCGGGCCGGCGCGGATGCTCTTTTTCGGGCGGCTCCTGCGCTACAAGGGTCTCGATCTGCTGGCGGAAGCGGCGGCCCGCATGGGTGGGGCGGGCTGCACCTTGAAAGTGGTGGGCGCGGGGCCCGAGACGCCGGCACTGGCGGCGTTGAGGGCCATGCCCTGGGTGACGGTGGAAAACCGCTGGGTGCCGGAGACGGAAATTCCCGGCCTGCTCAGCTGGGCCGACGCGGTGGTGCTGCCCTATGTGGAGGCCTCGCAAAGCGGGGTGGCGGCGGCGGCGCTGGCGGCGGGGCGGGCGGTGCTCGCCACCGCCGTGGGCGGGCTGCCGGAACAGCTGGGCGGGGAGACGCTCGGCCGGCTCTGCGCACCCGCCGCTGGGGCACTGGCGGCGGCCTGGTGGGCGATGCTGGCGGATCCGCCGCGCGGACCGCCGGCGGATGCCGCCGCCGGCTGGCGTCAGGCCGGGGCAGCGATGCTCGCCGCGTTGGGGGTGTGACGCCGCCGTGGTCGCGGCTACACTGCGGGCCGCCGCGAACGCTGCCAGGAACCGACGCCGATGGACGAGGAAACCCCACCGCAAGGCAAAGCCCTGGCGCGCTCCGCCGGGGCTTTGGCCGGGATCAAGGTGATCGATCTCACCCGGGTCCTGGGCGGCCCCTACTGCACCATGATTCTGTCCGATCACGGGGCGGAGGTGGTCAAAATCGAGCCGCCGCAGGGCGACGAAGTGCGCGACTGGGGCCCACCGTTCCACGAGCATCCCGCATCGGCTGGCGAAGCCCCGAACCGCGACGCCAGTTATTTCATCGGCGTCAACCGCAACAAGAAGTCACTGGCGCTCGATCTCGGCAAGCCGGAAGGCCGCGCGGTGCTGCTGCGCCTGCTCGAGGGCGCGGATGTGCTGATCGAGAACTTCAAACCCGGCTCGATGGAGAAATGGGGGCTGGGCTACGAGACCGACCTGACGCCCCGGTTCCCCGGTCTCATCCATTGTCGCATCTCCGGCTTCGGTGCCGATGGCCCGCTGGGCGGCCTGCCCGGCTATGACGCCATTCTGCAGGCGATGACCGGTCTGATGAGCGCCAACGGCGATGCCACCACTGGGCCGATGCGGCTTGGTACCGCGATCGTGGACATGGGCACCGGACTCTATTCCGCGGTCGGCATCCTGATGGCGCTGCAGGAACGCTCCCGCTCCGGGCGCGGTCAGTATCTCGACATGACCCTCTATGATTGCGGGCTGGCGCTGCTACACCCGCAGGCGGCCAACTTCTTCCTCAACGGCAAGCGCCCGGTGGGCACCGGCAACCCGCATCCGAACTTGGTGCCCTACGACAAGTTCCCGACCCGCACCGGGGAGATATTCATCGCCTCGGGCAACAACGGGCAGTTCCGCAAGCTGGCGGAGATCATCGGCCATCCCGGACTGGCCGACGACCCGCGCTTCGCCGATAACGGCGCGCGCAACGTCAACCGCGACGCGTTGACGGCGATCCTGCGCGATGCCTTCGCCGCTGCCGACGGGCAGGAGCTGGCGCTGCGGCTGATCCGTGCCGGCGTGCCGGCCGGTCCGGTCTTGTGGGTGGATGAGGCGACCACCGCCCCGCATACCGAGCATCGACAGATGGTCACCGAGCTCGGCTGGTATCGTGGCCTCGGCACGCCGATCAAGCTCTCCCGCACCCCGGGCGGGACCCGTGCCGCCCCGCCCGCTTTCGGCGCCGATGGCGACGCGGTGCTTGCCGCGCACGGGTTCGGCGCCGAGGAGATCGCGGCGTTACGCGCCTCCGGCGTCCTGCTCAGCGAGCGCCGCCGATAGACCGCCTCCCTCCCTCCGGACCGGCGGAAACGGTTCTGTGCCTGCCCGGGGAGACGCGGCTGGCCTGGGCGGTGTTCGACGCGGAGCATTACGTCCGGCAAGCCGGCGCCGCCGCGCCAGCGGACCCGGAGGCGGCGCGCGCCCATTACCTCGCCCATGGCCAAGCTGCCGGATATTCGCCCAATCGTTGGATCGACGAGGCCTGGCTGCGCGCCACCCTGCCCGGGGGTGCCTCTGGGTTCGACGCGCTATGCCGCGCTGGCACCGTCCGTGCCCCGCATTGGCTGTTCGATCAGGCGCTGTATCGGCATCGCTACCCGGACCTGACCGACGAGGCGCTTGAAGCCGGCGGGTTTCGTGATGGGTTCGACCATTATTTGCGGGTGGGTGATCGCGAGGGGCGCTCCGGCTCACCGTTCCTGGACCCGGCCTTCACGCTGGCCCGGCTGCCGCCAGTCGCAGCGGCCCATGTGGCGGCGCGCGGCTGCTTCGCTTGGTATCTGGAGGTGCTGGGCACGGTGGCCGAACCGGACCTGTCCCCGTGGTTCGATCCCGCCTGGTATCTGGCCCATACGCCGCAAGCCCGGCGCGCGCCCGGGGCGCTTCGCCATTATCTGACCGCCGCCGACCCCGGCGATCCGCTGCCGCAGTTCTCCGAGCGATTCTATCTGGACCGCTATCCCGACATCGCCGCCGCGGTGGCCGCCGGCACCTGGCGGTCGGGCTATCAGCATTTCCTGTTCCATGGTGCGTTCGAACTGCGCCAGCCCAGCGCCGCGCTGGACCTCGCGCAGTACATGGCCACCGACCCCGCGGTGGCCGAGGATCTGGCGCGCGGCCGGGTCCGCGAGGCGTTCTCGCATTATCTGCAAACCGCCGGCCCGAACCCCGCGCCGGCGCCGGATGCGCGGGCGGAGGTCCGGGCACTGCTGCCCGGGCGGGTGCGCGCGAAGCTGGATTTCACCCCGGCCGGCCCGCCGGCGCTGTCGGTGGTGTTCGCCCCCCGCGGCGGGTTCGCCGAAACCCTGGCCGCGCTCGCCGCCCTGCATGCCGACGCCGCGGGCCGGGCCGAGCTGATCTTGATCGAGACCGGCGCCGGCGACGAAACCGGGCTGGTCGCACGCTATCTCCGTGGCGCCACGGTGCTGGATTTCGGGCGGGATCTGGGGCCGGTGGCGGTGGTGAATGCCGGGCTCGCCTGCGCCGCCGCGCCGCTGCTGCTGGTGCTGGACGGGGGGGTGGCGCTGGTCTCGGGCGCGGTGGACGCGGTGCTGACGCGGTTCGCTGCCGGGGACCCGCCGGCGGCGCTGATCGGGCGGTTGCTGGCGGAGGACGGGCGAGTGATCGAGGCCGGGCGCATCCTTTGGCGTGACGGCGCGCTGGCGCCCTACATGGCGGGCGCATCCGGCTTGGCGCCGGAGGTCTGCTTCCGCCGCCGGGTGACCGGCGGCAGCCTCGGATTGCTGGCGCTGCGGCGGGAGGTCGTGGAGGCCGCCGGCGGGCTCGCCGTCGACTTCG
>JAKBCO010000187.1 GCA_021807785.1 Pseudomonadota bacterium | reverse complement strand
CGGCTGGCCGCCTTGTAGTAGAGTTCCGCGCACATGAACTTGGCCGCGTTCACCTGCGGCCCGCACTCGGCCCCCGAATCATAGAGGCCGGCGGCGTGGTGCAGCAGCAGCCCGGCCGCCTCCTGCGCCACCCAGATCTCCGCCAGCGGGTGCTGGATCGCCTGGTTCTGGCCGATCGGGCGGCCGAACACCACCCGCTCCTTCGCATAGGCCACCGCCTTGTCCAGGCAGTAGCGCGCCGCCCCCAGCACCCCGGCGGCGACGATGATGCGTTCCGAGTTCAACCCGTGCAGCAGATACTGGAAGCCGCGGCCTTCCTCGCCGATGCGGTCCTCGAGCGGCACTTCCAGGTTGTCGATGAAGATGGCGTTGGAATCGACCGCGTTGCGCCCGCATTTCTCGATCAGCCGCACCTCGATGCGGGCGCGGTCGAGATCGGTGTAGAACAGGGTCATGCCGTGGCTGGGCTTCGCGCTGTCCTCGAAGCTCTGGGTGCGGGTCAGCAGCAGGATCTTGTTCGCCTCCTGCGCCGTCGAGGTCCAGACCTTCCGCCCGTTGACGATGTAGCGGTCCCCCTTGCGGACGGCGCGGGTGGTGATGTGGGTGGTGTCGAGACCGGCATCCGGCTCGGTGACGCCGAAGCAGGCGCGGTCGGTGCCGGCGATGATCGGCGGCAGGAACCGGCGCTGCTGCTCGGAGTTGCCGAATTTCACGATCGGCTGGCAGCCGAACATGTTCATGTGCAGGGCCGAGCAGGCGTTGAAGCCCAGCCGGCCGACCTCCTGCATGATGATCGCGGCCTCGGTCATCCCGAGCCCGGCGCCGCCGATCGCCTCGGGGAAGATCGCGCCGAACCAGCCGGCGGCGGCGAACGCCTGGGCGAATTCATGGGGGAAGACGTGATCGCGGTCGTGGCGCTGCCAGTAATCGTCGCCGAAGCGGGCGCAGATCGCGCCGATCGCCTCGCGGATGGAACGTTGTTCGTCGGTGAGAGTCGCCGGCATCGGGGCCTCCTCGGGACCTACATCGTGTATTGCATGTCGGCATCCACCGCGATCGCCTGGCCGGAGATCGTGGCCCCGAACGGGCTCGCCAGATAGAGCGCCATGTTGGCGATATCCTGCTGGGTGACGAAGCTTTTCAGGCTGGTGGTGGCGACGAAGCGCTCGGTCATCTCGTTGTCCGACATCCCCGCCGCCTTCGCCTTGGCGGCGATCACGGCGCGGATGCGCGGCCCATCGACCGGCCCGGGCAGGATCGCGTTCACCCGGATCCCGTCCGGCCCGAGTTCGATCGAGAGCGACTTGGTGAACCCGATCACCCCCCATTTCGCCGCCGAATAGGGCGCGCGCAGGGGAAAGCCGAAGCGCCCGGCGGCCGAGGAGAGGTTGATCACCGCCCCGCCGCCGGCCGCCCGCAGCGCCGGGATGGCGCGGCGCGCGCAATGGAACATCGACGCCAGATCGACCCGCAGGGTCGCGTCCAGCGCCTCCGGCGTCACTTGCTCCACCGGGGCGGTCGGGCCGGCGATGCCGGCATTGTTCACCAGCACGTCGAGCCCGCCGTGATGGGCCACCGCGGCGTCGATGAAGGCCTCGCAATCGGCCACGCTGCCGGCATCGGCGCGCATCTGCGGGTGCGGGCAGGCGGCGAGGCTGGCCGGATCGAGGTCGGAGACGAACACCGCCGCGCCGCAGGCGGCGAAGCTGTCGGCCATCACCCGGCCGATCCCGCCGGCGCCGGCGGTGATGGCCACGCGCAGGCCGGAAAGATCGACGGTCAGGGGGGTGCGGGCGCCGGCCACCATGGTATCCACCTCGGATGTTTCCTGCCCCCCACCCTAACGGCTTCGCCGCCGTGATAAACCCCGTCCCGGACATGGCGGGAGGCGCCCTGGTGACGGAACCGGCCGAGGGAGCGCGGGTGGATGCCGAGCTGATCGCGGCGTTGGCCGCGGTCACCGACGGCGCGCCGCGGGTGCTGACGGTGGAGGAGGGGCGCGCGCTGCCGTCCGGCCCGCTGGAGCCGGGGCACCGGTCCCTGCAAGCGGGGCTGCGCGCCTGGGTGGAGCGGCAGACCCACCACCCGCTGGGCTATGTCGAGCAGCTCTACACCTTCGCCGATCGCGACCGCGCGGCCGCGGGCGCGCGGCATATCTCGATCTCGTATCTGGGGCTGACGCGGGAGGCGCGCGGTCCCGCCGCCCCCGGCGTCGCCTGGCAGGGCTGGTACCGGTATTTCCCGTGGGAGGACCGCCGCGCCGAGGCCCCGGATCTGGCGCCGCGACTGGCCGCCTGGGTGGGCCGCAACGCCGCCCGCCGCGCCCGCGCCGCCATCACCTTCGGCCTGGACGGCGAGCGCTGGAACGAGGAGCTGGTGCTGCAACGCTACGAGCTGCTGTGGGAGGCCGGGCTGGTGCCGGAGGCCGCCGCCGCCGCCCCGGTGCCCGGGGCGCCGATGGCGCATGACCACCGGCGCATCCTCGCCACCGCCATCGCCCGGCTGCGCGTGAAGATCAAATACCGCCCGGTGGTCTTCGAGCTGATGGCCCCCGAGTTCACCCTGTTGCAATTACAACGGACGGTGGAGGCGCTGGCCGGGCGGCTGCTGCACAAGCAGAATTTCCGCCGGCTGGTGGAATCGCAGGAGCTGGTGGAGGAGACCGGCTCGGCGGCGCGGGGGACCGGCGGGCGGCCGGCGCAGCTGTTCCGGTTTCGCGGCGCGGTGCGGGCGGAGCGGGCGGTGGCCGGCAGCAAGCTGCCGCTGGCGCGCGGGCGCTGAGAGTTTGTGAAAGAATGCCCGTCAACCGCCGAAACCGCCCGAAAACCCGAGCAACGACAACGGGCGTTCTTTCACAAGTTCGATTGTTTTTCAGGCGCTGAGCGGCGGCGGGCTTACCCCGCTCCCGGCGGGGCGGCGGCCAGCGGGGCCGCCCCCGCACCCGTCCGCCGCCGCCGCGCCGGCGCGGGCACCGGGGCGGCCGGCGTCTCCTCGGGCGGGGTGAGCGCTTCCAGCAGCGCGGCCCGCAGCTGGCGCAATTTGGTCTCGTTCGTGATTTTCAGCCCGAACACGTCCTTGACGTAGAACACATCGACCGCCCGCACCCCGTAGGTGGTGACATGGGCGGAGGCGATCTGCAGCCCCTGCTCGCTGATCGCCGCCGTCACGTCGTGCAGCAGCCCCGGCCGGTCGCGCCCGTTCACTTCCAGCACGGTGTGGGTGTTGGAGGCGCGGTTGTCGATCACCACCCGCGGCGGCACATGGATCGCGCGCATCCGCCGCCCGAGCAGCAGCTTGGAGGCGAGCTTCGGGATTTCCAGATGCAGCTTGATCCGCCCGGAGAGCGCCTGCTCGATCAGGGCGGCGAGCCGGGCCAGGCGGTGCGGCGCGTCGAAGATGCCGCCGGCGGCGTCCTGCACCCAGAACGTGTCCAGGGCCATGCTGTTGGTCATGGTATGGATGCGGGCATCGACGATCGAGGCCCCGGCCATCGCCAGCGCCCCGGAGATGCGGCTGAAGAGGCCGGGATGGTCGGTGCAATAGACCGTGACCTCGGTCACCGCGCGGGCCGGCATCGGTTCGCTGTGGACCGTGAGCGGCGCGCCGCGGCGTTCGGCGTCGCGCACCAGCCGCGCGTGACGGGCATGGGTCTCGGGGTCGAAGGACAGCCAGTAGCCCGGGTAGCCGAGCGCGGTGAAGGCGGCGATCGCCCCCTCCGGCCAGTCGGCGAGCTGGGCCGTCAGCGCCTCCTTCGCGCGCGCCACCCGCACGTCGCGCTCGGTGGTGGCGAGCCCGCCTTCCAGCACCTCGGCCACGCGCGAATAGAGTTCGCGCAGCAGGGTGGCCTTCCAGCCGTTCCAGACTTTCCGCGACACCGCGCGCATATCCGCGACCGTCAGGATCAGCAGCAGCCGCAGCCGTTCCGGCGACTGGATGGTATCGGCCAGATCGAGAATCGTCTTGGGATCGTCGATGTCGCGCTTGAAGGCGGTCTCGCTGAAGATCAGGTGATAGAGCACCAGCCAGGAGACGGTCTCGGTCTCCTCGGCGGAAAGCCCGAGCGCGGGGCCGACCTCGAGGGCGAGTTCCGCCCCCAGCCGCGAATGATCGCCGCCGCGGCCCTTGGCGATGTCGTGCAGCAGCATCGCCAGATAGAGCGCCCGCCGCGACTGGATGTGATCGACCAGCCCCGAGGCCACCGGCGCCACCTCGCCGAGCTCGCCGCGTTCGAGGGTGTTGAGCACCCGGATCGCCTCGATCGTATGCTCATCGACGGTGAAGATGTGATAGGTATCGAACTGCATCTGCCCGACGATGCGGCCCCAGTCGGGCAGATAGCGGCCGAGGAACCCGGCCTCGTTCAGCACCGCGAGCCAGCGGGCGCCGTCGGGATGGCGGGTCTCCCGCCCATGGCCGGGCGGGTGGCCGCACATCAGATCCATGAAGAGATCGGCCGCCTCCGGGTCGCCGCGCAGCCCGGCGGCGGCGCGTTCGTTGCGGATCAGCGAGCGCACCGCCAGCGGATGCAGCGCCAGGTCGCGGTCACGCGCCACCTTCAGGATGCGCAGCATCTGGATCGGCTCGGCATCGAAATCGCGCCCCGGCAACGGCAGCAGCTGGCCCTCGGCCAGCACGAAGCCGGCATCCACCAGCGCCTTGTCGGTCTCCGCCGCCACCGCCGGCGGCCCGAGCGCGGTGCGCAGGATCGCCGGCTCGACGATCCGCGTCAGGCGCAGGATTTCGCGCGCGGTCAGGAAATAGTGGCGCATGAAGCGTTCCACCCCGTCCTGGCGGCCGTGGCGGGTGTAGCCCATGCGGGCGCCGATCACCGGTTGCAGGTCGAAGGTCAGCCGTTCCTCGGCGCGGCCGGCGACGTAATGCATGTGGAAGCGCAGCGTCCAGAGGAACTCCCACGACCGGCGCGCGTGGCGCGCTTCCTCCGAGGACAGCACGCCGGCCACGTCGGCGAGCTCGCCCATGGTGTAGGTGTCGAAGGAATAGCGGGCGATCCAGTAGAGGGTTTGCAGATCGCGCAAGCCCCCGCGGCCTTCCTTCACGTTGGGTTCCACCATGAAGGCGCTGTCGCCGAAGCGGCGATGGCGGGCCTCGCGCTCGGCCTGCTTGGCGGCGATGAACTCGGCGGCGCCGGAGTGCTGGCAGGCGGCGCGGAAGCTGGTGTGGAAATCGGCGAACAGGGCTTCGTCGCCGGCGATGAAGCGCCCGTCCAGGAGGGCGGTGCGGATGGTGATGTCGCCGGCCGCCTCGGCGAGGCAGGCCTCCGTCGAGCGGGTGGCGTGACCCACCCGCAGCCCCAGATCCCACAGGAAATAGAGCATGTATTCCACCGCCGCGAGGGTGTGCGGCGAGGCTTCTTCCGGGGTCAGGAACAGGAGGTCGATGTCGGAGAACGGGGCGAGCGTGCCGCGCCCATAGCCGCCGGTGGCGGCGACGCAGAGGGTTTCCACCCCGCCGATCTCGGCCTCGGCATGGGCCAGCAGGGCTTTCACCAGCCCGTCGGTCAGGCCGGCGAGCTGGCGGCCGGCTTGCAGGCCGGTGATCTCGCCTTGCTCGAACGTCTCGCGCACCCGGGTCTGGATGCGGGCCAGGTGGCGGCGGAACGCGCCCAGCGCGGCCTCGCGCGACATGGTGCCGGCGGCGTCCGCGAGGTTGGCCAAGGCGGCAACCAACGGGGCGGCGGTCGCGGCGGCCTCGGCCTCGGGCTGTTGATGAAGCATCTTTTCAGATTTGCAGGCTGGCGTGCGCGACGCAAGCCTTGTGGCGGGTGGTGTCGGTGATGATCGAACCGGCTGTCCGATGTCCATGCGCGGCGGTGACCGACGGGACCCGGCGATTGGCCGTGCGAACCGCTCCGTGGTTCTTCGCGGTCTCCGTGTTGAGTGCTTGCGGGAAGACAAACCCTCCGGAACCCGCCCGGCGTCGCCACGCCCGGCGGTGGGGCTTTTAGTATCGATACAGCAACAATAAGGACGCACGTCCCCCCCGCGGGCCAGGGGGCGCGCCTCACCCTCGGAACGGAACGTGGACTTCGAGCAGATCGGGAATCGGCAGCAGGCCCATCCACACCGGCCGCTTGTCGTGGTTGTAGCGCGGCTCGTATTTGCGGGCGTTCTGCTGGAACGGGTGATCGGGGAACATGCAGTATTTCCGCAAGACCTGCGCCTGGCTCATGGTCTTGCGCGCCTCGGCGTAGAGCGCCTTGGCCTGGGCGACGTTGGAATCCGCCACCAGCACCACCACCCGCCGGGGCTTCACCACCGGGATCAGGTTGCGCTGCACGCCGAGCGCCCAGGCCAGCTTGCG